>USHW01000052.1 GCA_900554545.1 uncultured Prevotella sp.
AAATTTGCATCAGTCATGGGAATGGATGTTTTTATGTAACTTATTGATTATCAGCCATAAAGATACTAAAAATATTTCATTTCCACAACTTTTTCAATCGTTTTCTTATACCGAACTCACGTAAGATTATTATACCGAACTCACGTGTTATTAATCTGTACTGTACTTATTCCATTTCTTACATTTTGGTTGCTTGATGCATTCTTTTTACATACAGAGAGAAAATATCGTAAAATGTACGCTTGGATTCTTCAAGAGCGCAAGAAAGGTAATAATGAATATCAATATGACCTAAACCCAGCAAGATTTAATGAGGAAATCGGTTGTATGGCACATTCGTTCTTTTCTAAAACCCTTTTATTGTTTTATGGAATTCCTACTATAGTAATCGTATTTCTTATCATTCGTCTGATTTGTCAATATATTCATTCTATGACTTAGACGAATCATTAAATAAGGAATACGAAGAATCCTTTAACGAATCTGACTTTATAAGATAACGTGAGTTCGACGAATTGTAAGTGTTTGTAAATTTGGTGATTAGCGAAAATTGTTGTAACTTTATAGTGCTGAATTACAAAGAATTACAAACAATAATCGCTATGATCACCGAAAGCAAAGTTATAGAATTATTTTGTATGGCAGATGATTTTTGCAAGTTTTTTGATGCAATGATGTCAAAATATACGCTAAAACCTGTCATGAAACGCTCATATCACCGTGCCTCAACAATGTCAAAGGCAGAAATCATGCTCATAATGATACTTTTCCATGACTCGGGCTACCGTTGTCTGAAACATTTCTATGTGGAAAAGGTCTGCCGGCATATGCGCCATCTCTTTCCAAAAGTCGTCTCCTATAACCGTTTTGTAGAATTGGAAAAAGAAGTGGCCATCCCATTGGCCCTGTTCATCAAGAAGGTGCTTTTAGGCAAATGCACAGGTATCAGCTTCGTTGACTCCACTCCTTTACGGGTATGCAGGAACCAGAGAATCCATATCCATAAGACGTTCAAAGGAATAGCACAAAGAGGTAAATGTTCCATGGGCTGGTTCTTCGGCTTCAAGTTACATCTCATATGCAACGAACGCGGAGAGCTCCTGAATTTCATGATTACTCCGGGTGATGTGGATGACCGTAAACCCCTTGAATACAAAGCCTTTGTGGAATTTATCTATGGAAAGCTTGTCGGCGATAAGGGATACATCGGCAGGAATCTTTTTGAGAGACTGTTCGTCGACGGCATACAAAACTTATAACCAGGTTGAAAAGCAACATGAAAGGAGCCTTGATGTCACTCTCAGACAAACTGCTACTCAGAAAACGGGCCATTATCGAGACTGTCAATGACGAACTTAAGAATATAGCACAGGTGGAACATTCAAGACACAGGAGTTTTGATAATTTTATCGTCAATCTATTGGGTGCAATTGCTGCATATTGTTGCTTTCCGAAAAAGCCGTGTATCAATGTTACAAGAACTATTGACACACAGCTCGCTTTGTTTTGAATTCGTCGAACTCACGTTAAAATAGGTAAAGGCCCGTCGAGCAGCCATACAATGGGACCGCAGAAGGCGGCGAAGATGTTTCTTGAGCGCAACGGTTCGGCGGCGGCCTTCGAAGTGACGCTGTACGGCAGCCTGGCGGCTACCGGCAAGGGGCACATGACCGACGTTGCCATCAACGAAGTGCTTGCCCCCACGGCACCGGTGACAATCAGCTGGCAGCCCGGTGTATTCCTGCCGTTCCATCCCAACGGGATGAAGTTCGCCGCAATTGACGGCAACCACAACGTAACCGACGAGTGGACGGTGTACAGCATCGGCGGAGGCGCGTTGTCGGAAGGCCGCGGCAACGGCGACATATTCGACACCGAAGAAGTGTACAACATGAACTCGCTGACCGAAATAATGCAGTGGTGCGAAGAAACGGGGCGGAGCTACTGGGAATATGTGGACATGTGCGAAGACGCATCGATATGGGACTACCTCATGGAGGTATGGCATACGATGCAGGACGCCGTCGAGCGCGGCATAAGCCACGAGGGACGGCTGCCCGGGCCGCTCAACCTTGCACGCAAAGCGCCTACGTATTACGTCAAGGCTTCAGGCTACAAGCAGTCGTTGCAGACACGCGGCCTTGTATATGCCTACGCCCTTGCCGTCAGCGAAGAGAACGCATCGGGCGGAACAATCGTAACCGCGCCGACATGCGGAGCGTGCGGCGTGTTGCCCGCGGTGCTCTACCACCTGTCACGCGGACACCAGTTCAACGACTCACGCATACTGCACGCCATAGCCACTGCCGGCCTGATAGGCAACATAGTGAAGCAGAACGCATCCATCTCGGGAGCCGACGTGGGATGCCAGGGCGAAGTGGGAGTGGCCTGCGCGATGGCTTCCGCAGCGGCGTGCCAGCTGTTCGGAGGCAGCCCTTCGCAAATAGAGTATGCCGCCGAGATGGGGCTTGAACACCATCTCGGCATGACATGCGACCCCGTATGCGGCCTCGTACAAATACCTTGCATAGAACGCAACGCCTTCGCGGCCACGCGCGCACTCAACGCCAACCTGTACTCGGCCTTCTCGGACGGCACTCACCGCGTGCCGTTCGACAAAGTCGTAAACGTGATGAAACAGACAGGACACGACATCCCGTCGCTGTACAAGGAGACAAGCGAGGGCGGGCTGGCCAAAATCCTCGGCACATGACACCGCAAGACGCAGTGTAACGGGTGACGAGAAACGGCCTTGCCGTTACTCGTCGGCCGTAGCAGGTGTCATTACAAGCTCGAACTTGTTGCCTTTGAGTATGACATTCTTCACAAAGTCTCTTATGTCGTCACTCGTAACTGCCTCGCAGTCTTCGATATACCCGTTATAGAAGTCTGCACCGAACTTGTGGTACAGCTTCAACACGCTTGCCCAGTAGGCATTGTCGTTCAGGCCGTCGCGAGCGTTCTTCACGATGTATTTCTTTACCTTGTCAAGCTCTCCGGCCGGCACTCCGTTTTGAGCGACCTCTTCAAGGCGCGTATTGATTATGTCCAAACATTCACGCTCGTGCCCCGGCTGTATCGGACAGTTTACCGGCATGTTGAAATGTGGCTTGTCGCCGCCGTTTATCTCCGCCACCACGGAGCAATGCCCCCTTATGGAGTAAGCCCAGCCTTTCTCCTCGCGGATTTCACGGCGGTAGATGTTTGACATTATGCTGCCGAGGAAATTTGCGAGTATTACATTCTTTGGAGAATATTCCACCTCGCCACTGCGGTAGACGTAGACGATGCTCTGCGGCGTTTCCATAGCCCTGCTGAACTCGGTATGCGACGGCACGCTTGCAAGATGATAGCCCACGTCTTTTGCTTCCTCTTTACGGTTGAGCGACGGCAGGGAGGCTATGTAAAGCTCTACGAGCGGCCGGAGCACGGCCTCGTCAAAGTTTCCGGTGATGTAGAATGCAAAATCAGACGCGTCGGCGAAGCGGTCGCGGTAAATACCTATCACGTCGTCATAGCTTACGTCTGAAAGTTCGGCTGCGGTAATCTTGGCCGCGAGCGGATGATGCGAATAGACATAACGGAAAATGGAGTCAGCCATTTCATAACGCGGATTACTGTTCTGGTTTTCTATTCTTGTCCGTGCAGACGATATGAGATTGTCAAAAGCGTTGTCGTCACGGCTTATCGATGTCATCTTGAGGTTTATCAGCTGCATGGCCGTCACCAAATCGTCAGGCGAAGCCTTTGCGCTAAGCCGCTCCTCGGTAAGCTCTATTCCTGTTGTTACATTGACATTCGTGCCAACAAGCAGCTTTTTAAGCTCGTCCTTGGTGTAATTTCCCCATGCGCTTTCTGATATGACCTCGTTCAACATCCTAAGCGTAGACACTTTTTCGGGAGAATAGTTGATTGAATATCCGCCCGGACTTGTTGCGCTTATGCGTATTTCGTTGGGCTTTACGTCGGAATGACGCAGATATACCTTTACGCCATTGCTCAACGTCCAGACCTTCGCGCCAAACTGGTCGAGCGCCTGTTCAGCGACAATAACACCGGCCTCCGGTGTCTCCACGAGAACCGAGCCATGCACGGCATTGTCCACATATGGGCCGGCATCAGTGTTTCTTCCCTCGCGAAATGCAGTTATCAGCCCCTCTTCGGTCGGCAACCGTTCATCGCTTGCAGCCCTGCAAAACGCTGTAATTACAACGTTGCGGTCAGTTGCGCTGACATTGTTGCGGACATAGCGGTTTGCGTCTTCCAAGCTTACGGACCGCTCCACCCGGTTTATTATGTCCATGTAATCCTCAATCGAAGGTATCGGCTCTCCGTCAAGATAATTACGGATGTACTCTTGCGAAAACTCATAGTTTGAACGGCGGTCTCGGTTTGCATAATAGTCGTCTATCAAGGCGCGCACTTTCTTTGCGGCACGCTCATACTCGGTTTGCGTAAATCCGTATTTTATCAGTCGTGCAATCTCCCTTGACAACACTCGCGCCGTGCCGCAAGTGCTGTCTTTCTTAGCCATAGCGCGGACGGCAAAGGCTTCCTTTGTCTTCGCTATCAAGAAACTTTCATCATGTACCGCAGCAGAAGTGAACGGCGCATCCTTGGCGCGTGACAAATCGCCAAGACGTTCGTTGAGCATTATCTTCACGACTGACTTCACGTAATCATTGTAGAAGAACGCCTCGGTCGGCACTTCGCTTTCATCGAGCCCGTCGTGCTTGAAATATATCGTAAGCATACGTCCGCTTTGCTCGGGGTCACTCTCGACAGCGCAGATAATCTGCTCGTTGTCAGGAACTTCATACTCCACAATCTTTCCTGCCGTCTTAGGCGTCCTGATGCCGGAGAACAATTTTTTTATCTGCTCTTCGGTATGGTCGATGTCTATGTTGCCAACAACTACTATCGCCTGGTTTTCCGGGTTATACCATTTCCTGTAATAGTCACGCAGCTCGTCATAAGCAAAACTGTCGATAACACTCATCAGCCCTATCGGCATTCGCGAACCATAACGGCTACCCGAGAATATTTTGGGCGCACAACGTTCGAGCATACGGTAATTGGCCCCACTCCTCATCCGCCATTCACTTTTAATCACGCCGCGCTCGTCATCGATGTCTTCGTCTGTCAGCAACAGGCTGTTGCTCCAATCATGCAAAATGAGAAGGCAAGAGTCAAGAGCTGCCTGGTTGTCAGTAGGTACGTTGCATATCCTGTAAACCGTCTCGTCGGTCGATGTATATGCATTCAAGTCAGCTCCGAACTTGACACCTAACGACTCGGCATACGATATGACACTGTTGCCAGGAAAGTTCGTAGTCCCGTTGAAGCAAAGGTGTTCAAGGAAATGGGCAAGTCCGCGCTGGTTCTCCTCTTCATTTATAGAGCCTACGCGCTGTGCAATGTAAAAGTCGGCACGGTCTTCCGGCCAGTTGTTGTACCTGATGTAATAGGTAAGGCCGTTCTTCAGCTTACCAATCCTTACGTTCTCGTCAGTCGATACATTCTGTGCTTGCGCGGCGAATGCGGCAAGCAACAGCGATGCCGACAGTAAAAATCTCGACAATCTAATCTTCATGTTACTTTTCTTTATGTTTTTTGTTTTACTTATATCAGAATATTAATGCCGCGCTAACGCTCACTTTATTGCCGAATGTCGAGCGCACATAGCTGCACCGCTCATAGTCTGCGGAAAAACGAAGCGTGTTGCGGCGGTTGAGCGCGTATGCTGCTGATGCCGACACAGAATAAGAGCGTTGCGTTGACGATGCATACACAAAGTCTGATTCAAGTGCTTCCATCAATAGGGGCAGTCCCGATTCATAATCGTTCAGCCCAAGATTTGATTTCACTGGAGAATAAAGGCTCCATCCAAAACCCATGTTCCCATACCAGCGTGAAGAAAGCCTGCCACGTGCTGTAAGCGTATGGCTTGTCGTAATATGGTCAACCAACCATTCGCGTCCCGGGTCAGCATACACCTGACATCTATGTGAATATGCGAACAACGGCTTGTATGAGACCTTCAATCTGCCCAACTGCACCTCATAAAGTCCTGAAACACAGGCTTTCCAATGATTGTCCGCATATAGCTCAAGTGTTCCTATCTGCGGATATGTTGAAGATGCCGGGTCGCCAAAGACATTCTCCTTTCCGTGCCTGCGGTACGCATTAAAGCCGCACGCTACCTGCCAAGCAGTACTTCCACTGCTTCTCCTAAATCCGGCAGCGGCATCAATGCTGTTGTGCCACAAGCTGCTCATTGGCAGTTTGTTCATGTCGCTGAGTATTGTCTCCAAAGTAAAGCGTGCAACCTTCACTGATGCGAATAGTCCGTTACGGTCTTCACTTACAATATCTATGCTGCCGCCAAACCTATTTCCCTTGTAATGGGTGTTCATTCCGTTGCCACGGAAGCGCACATAGTCAGAACCAAGTCCTGTAAGATGATATATTGGCGTTTGTCCAAGCTCGCTCATGAAATCAATGTCGCTCGTCTGCTTGTAAGTCATGAAAGTACCGCTTACGGCAAGCACGTAATTGCCTATTACGCAACCAGCCCCTGCGGAAATGTCAAGTTTCCCCGTAATGTTACGGGGCCGCGGGTCTACATCACGATAATATTGTCCAGCCTGATAGCCAAGCTCTACGCCCCAGACAAAGTTCCCGATGCGTGAGGCAAGACCTCCGGAGAAGCGGTATATCTCACGTTTCATGTCGCCGCCTATGGAGTCAGCCGTCAAATAAGGATATACGAGTTCCGCATCTGCCACCTCGTTCCATACAGGAAAACGCACATGTCCATTGCTGTAACAGCCGTTTCCCCACAATGCAGAGTTCTTATATTTAATATATGTGGTTGCATCGAACAGCGCTTTATCGTCACCATCACCGGCTTGGGTGCTTACAGCCTTGCTTTGCCGCATTATATCATAGCCGACGGCTACAGTTGTCAGACTGTTGACATACTTGAACTGCCTTAACGCCGGATTGGCATATACTGACACGTCCATTACGGACAAGTCTGCATCATGGCGCTCAATCTTGTCCAGCACATGAATGGAATCTGCGGATTGTGGGATTGCAGCGATTGCAACACATGGAAGCACCATGCCTGTCGCCACAACCAACAAACCTTGTATGTATCTGACAGTTGTTTTCATTTATTTCATCGGTGTTACTCCGTCATAAGTCCGTGTTGTGCAGAGCGTGCCGTTAGCGTCAACGGCCGTACCCTGTATTTCGATTTCAGACGCGATGCAATAAGGATTGAAATCTTCCGTACTGTTGTTGGTGTCTTTCAGTACGGGGTTGCCGTCATCGTTCAGATAGAGCATCTTGCGCCTTACGCTGTGGAAATATCTTGTCTTATCCTGGTCGATAGTTCCGCAATAAGTCCAGCCCATGTCGAGTGACGGGTCGCATACATTCCAAGCATATTTGGCCGCCACGCTACAGTTGACTACATCGACAATCCACTTGTTAGGCAACTTGTAAGCCGACTGCGACATAGGGAACGTACCGGCTTCAACTACAATCACGTAATCATAGGTGTACCAATAATCCGCCAGATACTCCTCCTTGTCAATCGGTATGCGTGCTATCCCGAACGCCTTGAAGCCACGGTTGTGAAGCACCCAGAACGACAAAGTATAACAGTACCACTTGTCGAGATTTGGGACTTCAGGATTGTCGATGTCAAGATGCGATGGAGACGTTGACACGTCATACCATTCGAAATCCGCTCCCGACAGGTCAAACGAATTCGGATTGGCCGTGCGGTGGTCTATCGCCACATCTGCCAACGTAAGGTATTCTCCGGGCTGCAAGGGATGGTCCGTACCGTTACCCGGAACAGTATAGAGAGCCTGCACGGTCATTGCCGTGTCCATTATGTCAGGGTCATAATCATATTTCTGCGTAGTGGTGAACTTGCTCTCAAACAACGTGATGCCGTCGGCATACACCACATGGTCGGTGTTGTTGTAAAGCTTCACATACCCGTCGCCTAAGTACTGATTGCCTGAAGACTGGAGCGTGCCCGTGAAGAACACTTCGGCTATCACCAAATCGTCACTCTCCATGCTGCTATAAGCTTTCAGCTCTACAACAACATTGTTACCCGTAACCTGCACCGACTGGGTAAAAGCCTTTACCGTAGACACTGTACCATTGGGCATCTCCGCCTCGGCGGTGAAAGTCACATCATAAAGTCCGACTGTGACCTTTATGTCTTCCGCTGACGAAAACGTCGCAGACCTTCCAGTCGACACGTTCTTGAACTCATAACGTTCATTGCTAAGAGCTACACCTTGCACATCTTCCGGCAAATCAATCTGCATCTCAACGCTGTACAGCTGTATGCTGTTCTCCAATGAGTCGTCACAACCGCAAGCTATTGCCAACGCCATGACGAACATCACAACAATCTTGATTTTTCCCATATCTGTCTTCATTCTATAATCTTACATTCAGTTCCATTCCGAAATAAGGCGTACTCGAACGTCTTACTATCAGGCCGTTGCTTGTATAGTCAGGCAAATGGTCGATTATGCGGTTTACGAATACTGCTAATTTCATATACCGGCCTATCGTCTTGGTCGCCTTGAGGTTGACGTACAAAGCCAAAGGCACGCGTTGTGTGCGGTAAACGTCATCGTTGTATGTCTTGACAAGGTATCTCAGATAAGCATCATTGGCTGACGACTCCGTGTAGTCATGCAGCACGCCGTCTTCAGCATCCAGATATTTCGCCGGCACGCCGTTCTGCCACAAGCGTTTCGTCTTGACATACCACATGCACTGCACCGTAGTGGTGAAAATCAATCCCCACCTCGGTACTTGCGTATCCAACATGAAGTTGGTGTTAAACTGCTCGTTCACACGGCCGTCATTAGTATCGTAAAGTCCAACGTAGCGGTCGCTTACGGAGACGTTGTCCACCACATCGCTGACCGTGGAGAAAAGCATCTGCGAATTGCTGTATGTCGACTTAAACCAAGCTCCTGTTATTGTCAAGGCTGTACGCAACAGCTTCCACCGGGCCGTGCTTAACTGGAACTCTACTCCCTGTTTGTCTATACGGCTGCCGTTGGCAGCGTATGTATATCCTCGCAGCACCTTTTCTTCCGTATAGGGCAACGTTCCCAAGTCGGGCGGTCCGGTCAGACTGTTGGCATCAATAGCCGAAGCGTCGTATTTCTTGTATTCGTATGGCGCGTAAGTTGAAGAATAGCGGAAGCCGTCTGTCATTTTCTCACTGAAGTAAGTCACTGAAAGGCTGTTGCCCCTGTATTCCATTCCGAGGCGGACTTCCCATTTATAGTTGCGCGCCGGCTGGATGTTGTAGTTTGTCGCGTCATTGATGTAAGTCCGCAGGTTCACCCTGCTGTATTCGGCCGGATTGTTTATGTCGTAATAGTTCAGCTGGATAATGTCGTCATAATGGCTTTGAGGGAAAAGATAGTCTATTGTCGGCATCTTCGTGGTAACGCCATACCCTCCGGCCACGAGTATGTCAAGCCCGTTCACCCCTATGGTGGGGAAGTGCCATACCATGTTTATACGCGGGTCGGCGAATATCTTGCCGCTTATGTCATACCGGCTGTCAAGGAAAGGAAGGCTTACCGTGCGCACTCCAGCCTGTAATTCCACTTTATTGCCAAGCAAGGGCACGGTAAGTTTCTCTTCTGCATATGCGGAGATGACATGTAGCCCCGGGATGTCTTTATACGCCCTCGGACGCGTTGTCCACGACGCACTCAAAGGTTGCGTAAGGTCATACACCTGTCCCCGTCCATAGTTCTTGGAGAAAGTCCACTCCAAGCCAACCTTATAGTTGTTTTTCACCTTATTAATATTATATGCGCCGTCGGCTTTTAGTTTCACGAAAGTGTTTAACGGCTTGCCGTCGCTCAAATAATCCGCGATGTATTCCGACAGCAGGTATTGTCCGTCATGCTCGCCGGCCTCCATCGTTGTCGGAGCGACAGACGCCCTTTGCGGAGCAACCTGTTTTCTGCGCTCAAGCCTGTCAAGCTGGTAGCTGGCCGATGTGTTGAGCGTCAATCGGCTTATCCATTCCATGTTCTTGAACGTCAGGTTCAGCTCGTTTGTAAGCGCAATACGGTTGTACGACGATTTATATTCGTTCACCTTGTTGTACGACAAGTCCGGGTCGGTCTTCGCATTGTCGAACGAACCAGTGTAATCAGCCCCTATGTTCCATGTAAGGAATACGTCTTTCATGTCTTTGCCCACATTAAGCCGGGCTGAAGTGGTCAGCCGCTTGTAGTTCTCCATCCTGTCCCGTGGGTCTATCTTGGAGTCCAACCAGCTCAAGTCTATGTTGAGTATCGCCCTTTCACCTATGTTCAGTCCCTTTCCTATGCTGAACAGCTTGCTATAGCCGTCGGCCTTGAAGCGGGCCGTAAGCGGAGTGGAGCGGCGTATGCGCTTGATGTTCACAACGCCGCTTGTCAGGTTTCCGTATTCCGCCGACGGTATTCCACGTATTATCTCTACGCTTTCGATGTTGTCGGTCGATATTGTCCTCATGTCAACACCTTTGTTGGTCATGTCCCTCACATATTCTGGTGATGTTGCATCGCTTGATGCATTAGGTATGTTCTGCATGTTTGCATCGCCGTTAACCGGTGCGCCGTCAACAAGGAAAAGCGTGCCGAGCGACGATATGTTGTAGTCGGAGCCGGTGCTTTTGCTTCCAGTCGCGGTAAGGTTGCCTGTCTCACGCAGGGATATCGAGTTGACAGCACCCATGTTAGGGTCTTGCGATATGTTTCCAGGCAGCAGTTCAAGCAAATCGGTGAAACTTGTCGGCTGCAAATGCTCCATTGCCGCGCGGTCTATGCGCGAGCTGCTCGTCATGCCTCCCGACTCACGCGCAGTGACTACCACTTCATTCAGTGTGTCGCCGTCCAATGTCCCCCAGCCTTTTGACGACGGGACTTTCTGGGCTGCCGCAGCCGCTGTTATCAACAACAGGAATATTATGGCATAAACTTTTTTCAGCATATTCATTGACATTAACCGTCACAAAATTACGCAAAACATCAGTCGCATGCAACAGCTTTTTTTAATTTACCTACTATTAGGGATGCTCCCACACGTTTTGATACTAACTAATTGTTATCCAGACAATTACCCACTATTGGGTATTTCACGCATCGACCAATCACCGTATATTTGCAAAAAATTTCTCTAACATTTAACTATCAACAATATGAAGAAATTATTTACTTTATTAGTGGCTTCAATCGCCACTCTGGGCGGTTTCTCACAAACCGTCGATTACACTTTCAACTGGGCAACATCCATTGAGGGCACAGTAGCTCAAGCGGCCAATGTCATCGGCGTAAAGAAAGCAGCCGACGGCAATTACCTTACAGCTCTTGTATGGGGAGGAACAACTGCGGCAGGAAAAACAATATCATGGGGAGGCCAGAACCTGCAAGATGAAAGCGGAGCCGACATCGAGGGAGCCGACTACAGCAGCGGCAACAGCTACACGCCCAACCTGCTCTTCACCAAGGTTGACCCTGCCACAGGCGAGCCGATATGGAAACTGTACACCAACTTCGGTTACATAACCAACAGCAACTGCGACTTCCAGCCTACATCCGACGGCGGCGCGATATTGCTCATGTATGGCCGCCAGTCGGACAGGGCTGACTATAGGTTTGCACACATCGTAAGTTCAGACGGCACAGTAACATACTTACAGCACTCTGACGCTGACAAGTGGTCGTACCGCGCGGCACTTGTAAAAGTGAACAGCGACGGCGTGGTTGAATGGACACGCACCATAAACGCCCTGAACGAAACAACCGACGGAACAAGCGTCTCGACTCCCTTCTACACATATTCCATCGCGCTTGACGCAGACGGCAACATCTACGTGGCAGGAAGAATGTGTACAACGATGTATTTCTTAGGCAAGGCAGGCCGCATCGTACCTGTTGAAGCGTATTACAACGATGGATGGGACGGCGACTCGCAGGTTACCGTCGGCAACGCCTTCATCGCAAAATTCACGTCTGACGGATATTACACCGGCATCTGCACCGCGAACGACGGAAGTTACACATATACACAATATGACAAATTAGTGGTTGACGGCAGCACGCTCTATGCTTTCGGAACATTGAAGAAAAGCGACGAAGGGGCTTTGCTGCAGCCGTCGTTCAGCGTAATCGACCTTTCCACATTCACACGCACTTCTTATAAGGAATATACGGTTGCCAAAAACTCCGGCGACAGGCAGAATTTCAAGATTTATTCAGCCGGCATCCTCGACGGCTGCTTCTACGTCTGCGGCAACCTGGCCGGTTCCATCACCGACAACAATGTCACCATTGCAGCCACCGGCACATCGTCGCAACTTGACGGCTACATCGCACGCTTTGACATGAACGGCAGTCTTTTAAGCGGACTTAACTACGGAACACTCAATACAGGCATAGAAGGCGCCGTATTAAAAGGTGACAAAATCATAGCATTGGCATACCAGATGAGCGGCGCAGGCGCAGTGGCTTTGGTTTACGACAAGGCCCTTACGAAAGAAGAGCAGCGCACAACGCTTATGACTTCAGGCACTACCGCCACAGCCGCCGCGCCGCTCCTTGACGGCGACAACTTCGTAGTGCTCTCGCGTGGAGGTAAAACCGCCAGCGCATTCTACGGCACAACGGAAGTCAAGCCACAGCTGAAACAGAGTTTTGGCGTGTTCTTCGGTTCGTGGAAAATTGGCACAACGTCGGGCATAAACAATATCGCCGTTGACAGCGAAACTGAAAAAACCGTCTACAGCATCAACGGAATGAAAATGCCGGAATCATATAACCCATCAAAAGGAATATACATCATAAACGGCAAGAAAACCATCTTGAAATGAAAATAAGAAAACTGCTCGCAACCATCCTTATCTTGTCTGCTGCGGCAACAGTGCTCGCAGCAGACAAGGTCATCCGCAAACAGAACAATGGGACGTTCGTCGTCAACACTTCAACAATCGCGAAAGACGTAAGAGGCTACAACGGACCAACCCCATTGGAGATACACATCAAAGACGACCGCATCGTAAAAATAATAATACTCTCAAACAACGAGACAAGGAACTACTTTGAGCGTGTGAAGAAGAACCTTATGTCCAAATGGATAGGCATGAAAGTAAACAAAGTACTTTCAACCGACATTGACGCGGTAACGGGCGCTACTTACACATCTGACGCTGTAACGGAAAACATGAAACGCGCATTGGAATACTACAAGAAGAATGCAAAATAGCATCCAACAGCACATAGAAACATAAGGATTTATCATTTATCTTGTGTAATAGTCAAGACTTGTTCTGACATTTTCTATACTATCGGACAAAAAGAGTGTCCGATGCCATCTGCGAAGATACGCAATTATTCTCACTCTCACAACCTGATGAGCCAATCACTTGCTCATCAGGTTGTATTTTCCCTGTATCCTGCAATTGATATCTCCTTGCCACCTCCATTCCTTCGAGGAAAGTCTGCATGGGTGTTTTCCCGAAACAGTATTTCCCGGAGTGCGTCCTTTGCGTGTTATAAGAGTTCATCCAAGTGTCAAGGTCTGCTTGCAGTTGTTCTATCGAGGTGTATATCTTCTTTCTGAAAGCGATGGCGTAGAATTCGTTCTGGACAGTCCTGTTGAATCGTTCACAGATGCCGTTTGTCTGCGGGCTCTTGGCCTTGATCTTGGAATGGTCGATGGCCTCGATGGCCAGATACAGTTCGTATTCATGTGTTTCCCTGTTTCCGCAGTATTCTGTTCCCCTGTCCGTGAGCATCCTCATCAGTTTCAGGTCATGCTGCTCGAAGAACGGAACCACCCTGTCATTGAGCATGTCCGCCGCCACGAGCGCGTTCTTCCTGTCGTAAAGTTTGGCGAATCCGATTTTGGAATAGGTGTCGATGACCGTCTGCTGGTAAATGTGCCCCACGCCTTTGATATACCCTACATAATAGGTGTCCTGCGCCACAAGGAAGCCTGGATAATAAGTCTCTATTTCTCCATGTGCCTGTTTCTCCGCCTTGGCTTTCTCCAGCGCGGCCACCTGGTTCTCGTCAAGCACGATACCTTCCTGCTCCACCTTGGTCGAAAGTGCCTTCAGGCGTTTCTGGAAGGTCTCCATGTCATGCCTGAGCCAGATGGAACGCACTCCTCCGGGAGATACGAGTATGCCTTTCTTGCGCAGCTCGTTGGATACGCGTACTTGTCCCAAAGCCGGGTTGTCTATGGCCATCTGCACTACAGCCTGCTCTATGCGCTCCTCCACGCGGTTCTTTATCACCGGCTTTTTACGGGAGATCTCCTGCAGGGCCAGTTCTCCGCCCTGCTCGTACAGTTCCTTGAAACGATAAAAACTGTCACGGCTGTATCCCATGATCTTGCAGGCTCGTGACACGTTTCCCAACTGTTGGGACAGCTCAAGCAGTCCCAGTTTGTTCTTGATGACTTTTTCTGATGTGGTCATAACTTAATCTGCTTTTATGTTACAAATCTACTCTTTTTATGCGTAACTGTCAGATTAAGTCTTGACTATTACATTTATCCTAGCCCTATCCCCTGTTCATTCCAGCCCGAATTGACAAGCTCTTCATCCATACACACGCATAGACTTTGTTCCATCCAATCGACCATTACAACATAAAGAATATCTTAATTAAAGCCTTTATAGTTTACTTTCGTCCTGCCTCCCGACCTAAGTTCCTACTTCTGGTTATATCATCAAATCTTTCACACTCCCCACGATACATAATCCAACAACTTACCACAATTTCCTACAACAGCTCCAAGAGAGTATTCCGACTTTCTGCATCGAACAATTCCAAAGGGAAATTCTCCATACGAGCATATTAACAATCAATGTATTGTACGTGTCATAAGCCATCACTTACCGATGCAAGAAAATGCAACTTTAACATAACTGCTTGATATTAAATTTATTTTCTCCTGTGAAATTTATATTCAGGGACAAACAGGGGACAAAATTTAGACAACAATAACACTAACAAAAGAAAATATAATTCTGATTTTGAGTTCTGTGATTGTCAAATAGCTTGCTGGCCAAAAGAAAAAAAGAAGCATTTTCTCTACGTTCTCTAGC
>USHW01000053.1 GCA_900554545.1 uncultured Prevotella sp.
TCACCCTCACAGAACACAGTGGACGAGTGAAGTGTCTCCATACGGCATAAAGTTCACCGCCGATTACAACCTCGGAGGTTGGGACGGAGCCTATGGCTATGGTGACGACGGTGTATTGAGCGATGACGGCGGAGCAGGCAACCTCCAGCAGCCGACTACCGGTGACTACTATACTCTCACCGTAGACCTCAACCCCACGGCAATGTCTTACACATGGACAAGGCTTGACGCGCCGGCGTCTTACAGCACAATCGGCATTCTCGGCGACTTCAACAGCTGGGGTGACGATGTCAACATGACGGAGGTAGTGCCTCACAACTGGTTTGTCGAGACGACGCTTACCGCAGGTGCGTTCAAGTTCCGTGCCGACGACGATTGGGCCGACAGCTGGGGACAGGGCGAAGGCAGTCC
Source organism: uncultured Prevotella sp. (assembly GCA_900554545.1). Lineage (GTDB taxonomy): Bacteria > Bacteroidota > Bacteroidia > Bacteroidales > Bacteroidaceae > Prevotella. Next base: position 412 of record USHW01000053.1, read on the forward strand.
TGACGAACGTTACGGCACAGCCGTTTACAATGCAGGAAACATGCAAGTATCTGACGGTACATATCGCATCTTCTTCAACGACATCACCGGCCAGTACATATTCATACCTGTAGAATAAGCATGTAATTGTAAACTGAAAGTCAATTCGAGGGCGCGCTCCAATCCGGGGCGCGCCCTTTATGTTTTTACGGTATAGGGTTATGGGGTATACGGTTATGAGGTTAATAGGGTTTTAGGGTTGTTCATATATTGGCGTATTTACAATCTGCCGATACGTTTGCCTCCTTTTGCACGCTAAAAGGCCTCCTTTTGCACGTCAATATGCCACCTTTTACAGGCTAAAAGGTGGCATATTGCAAACGTGTTGACACTCAACGTATTACAGACTGTGCTGCGGCTGTGCTGGCAAAGTTGTTCAAGCTTCCTGCCTTCGGGAAGGAGCGGGGTGGAGCTATGCGTGTTCTTGCTGGTTGCCACGCATGTTTTTCAGTGATTTTCATTGTTTTTATGACAATCGTTTGCGCGGAACTTTGTGCGTTTTGTGTCGCCGATGGTAGCCGCGAAAGGCGCGTAATGTGTAACTTCGTAAGGCCAAAACCTTTTTGAATAATCATGAAAAGATTTTTTACTTTTGCATTGTCACTGCTGGCAACGGCGGTGTTGATGGCCCAAGGATGGCCGTCAAAGTATCAGGGCGTTATGCTGCAAGGGTTTTACTGGGACTCTTACTCTGACACGCAGTGGACCAATCTCGAATCGCAGGCTGACGAACTGGCCGAGTTTTTCAACCTTATCTGGATACCGCAGAGCGGCAAGTCCAACAACACAGCCAACTCGATGGGCTACGACGACATGTGGTGGTTCAACGACTACAACAGCTCTTTCGGCAACGAGCAGGAGCTTCGCTCGATGATTAGCACGTTCAAGGACAAGGGGCTGGGCACGATTGCCGACGTGGTAATCAACCACCGCTTTTCCATGGAAGGCTGGTTCGGCTTCCCGGAGGAGACGTACAAGGGCGTGACATACACCATGTCGTCAACCGACGTGTGCTCAACCGACGATAACGGGGGCGCGCAGGCAGAGGCCGACAGGCTTGGTGTGAGCCTCGGCGCGGCCGACAGCGGCGACGATTTCGGCGGCGGACGCGACCTCGACCATTCAAGCCAGAACGTGCAGACGGTTGTCAAGGCCTACCTCGACTTCCTGCTCAACGAACTCGGCTACACGGGCTTCCGCTACGACATGGTGAAGGGCTATGCCCCAATGTACACCGGAATATACAACGTTGCGGCCAATCCGCAGTTCTCCGTAGGCGAGTACTGGGACGGCAATACGTCGGCGGTAAAGGGCTGGCTCGACGGCACCGCGTCTGGCGGCGCAATACAGTCGGCGGCGTTCGACTTCCCCCTCAAATACCTGCTCAACAACTGCTGCAACGGTAGTTCCAACTGGAACCAGCTTTCGGGCAGCAGCCTTATGTCTGACTTGAACTACAGGCGCTATTCCGTCACGTTCGTTGACAACCACGACACTTACCGCGACAACAACGCACTGACGGGCAACGTGCTGGCGGCCAACGCCTTCATACTTGCCTCTCCTGGCACACCGTGCGTGTTCCTGACCCACTGGAAGGAGTACAAGGAGCAGATTAAGCAGATGATTTACGCGCGCAACATGGCCGGAATAAGCAACGAGAGCACCTTCAAGGCGCTCAACAACTCGGCTTCGCAGTACGCAATGCAGGTGAATGGAGACGGAGGCAAGTCGGTAGTGGTGCTCATGGGCGGCACGTCCTGGCCGAGGTCTACGGCTGACGAGGCCGACTACTTCCTCGTACAGACGGGCGACAACTTCGCCTACTACCTCTCGCGCAACGCCGAGACGGCATGGGCCAGCGTGCCGTCGGGCACGTATGACAACGCCTTCACCGTGACCCTCAACGCCGTAAGCGCGGCCGACGGAGTGCAGCTTGTCTACACCACCGACGGCAGCGAGCCTTCGGCAAGCAACGGAACGACCGTGGCCGACGGCGCTACGGTGACCGTCAGCGACGGCATGACGCTCAAGGTGGCCCTTCTGAAGGACGGTGTGGTAAGCGGAACAGTCACACGCCAGTATGCCGTAACCCACTTCCAGCCATACGACATAACGGTTTACGTCAACGCTGACAACGTTGGATGGGCTGACATGAACTACCACTCATGGGGCACGCAGGCAGAATACAGCACGGATTGGCCCGGCAAGAAGATTGAGACAACAACCGAAATAGGCGGCAAGACGTGGTATTACAACACCTACCGCATAAGCTCTTCCAGCGACATGGTTAACTTCGTGTTCAGCACGGGCACAGGTTCTCCGCAGACGGTAGACGTTGTCAACGTCAACACCGACAAGTATTTTGAAATCTCAACGGAACAGTTGGGCGGCAAAAACCTCGTCAACGACGTCACCGACCAATACCCTGCGGGCATCGGCGGCGTGTATGCCGGCACGCAGGAGCGGCCTGACAACATGAACGTATATACCATTGACGGCCGCCTTGTGCGCTCCCTCGGCACGGGCGTCACCACAAGCGAGGCGCTTGACGGACTCGAAAAGGGCATCTATATAGTAGGAGGAAAGAAGGTGGTGAAGAATTAATGACCAGGAGCAAATAACCTGATGTCGGCGTTAAGCTGATTAATGAAAATACCGTTTGCAGAGAACACGTCTGCAAACGGTATTTTCATTAGCGCCCGGTTATGAATGCGGATTGCCTTGATTGGCTTAACGCAGACATTCGTTTCTTGGCTCTTGGCTCCTGATTTACTTGCTCATGTCTATTTTCCAGTTGCCTTCGGCGTCTTTCTTGAGCTTGATGTCGTCGTCTGAAGTCTTCTTCTCGAACTCCATCTTGGCCTTTACCACGGCCTCGGTGCCGTCCTCTGATATTTCCTCTGACAGGATTTCGTATGACTTCAGTTCGCCGTTGTTCGCGTAAGTGGTGCTCACCTTGCTCTGCATCATTGCCGCAAGCTGCTCTTTCTCGGCATCGGTCTTCGGGGCTTTGTCCTCCTTGAAGTACACGAGTTCGGCCATTTTCTTGCCGTCCTGCTTCTGGATTGCCTTGATAAACTGCTCGGTTACGCCCTTGGGAGTATTGCCGCCGCCTCCGCATGAGGCCATTGCCATGATGGCAACGACGGCCACCACAAATCCAAATAGTTTCTTCATGTCGTTAATGTTTTAAGTTAATATAGGGTTAAAAAGTCACAATCGTAGCCAGCGCGGTGTTGTTGCAGATGTCCGACGGCAGTATGCAGTATATCGGGTCGAGTCCCGGCAGGTGGAAACGGTGCCTCTTCCGTCCGGCGAGAGGCCGTCCGGCCTTGCGGTAGGCGAAGTCAACCAGCTCGCAACAGTACATCTTCGTGGTGTCGCTGTCGTCGTAGTCATGGTCGAACAGTGTGCCGCGGCGGTACACATCCATGGCGAAACGCGCAGCGCGTGCTGCCGTGACGGAATCTCCGCGGAGGCGTTTCACCTCGCCAATCCTTGCGTTCATCGACGAGAAAAACCGCCTCGGCGTGTCCATCTTCACGCGGTCGGGGTCGCCCTCGTAGTCAGGCTCGCCCGGAACGGCGTGCACCACCATCATTACTCCGCACGAGTCAACCACTATCCCTATATGAGAATACGCCCCATACCTGTCCGCTGCCAGTACGGCACGGCTCGTAAGGCCGCTGCCACGGCGGAAAACCACGTCACCGGCACGCAGCTCACACCCCTCGGGCAGTATGCTCCGCTGCTCCTTCTCGCCGCAAGACGCGAGCATGATGGTTGCAGTTATTATGGTGAAGAGCGTTTTCATGGCTTCGCAAAGGCATTGCGAAGCAAATATAGTGAAAAAGGTTTAAATAACAAAATGTTTGATAAAGTCTTTGCAGACAATACCGGGAAACCGTTATGTTAAAGTAAACAAGCAGACGAGTGACGAGCAAACAAGCAGACACCTACGACCCACCCCAGCCCTCCCTTCGGGAGTGTTGGGGTGGGTCGTTTATTTCTTCCTAATCAAAGTCAGCCCGTCCCTTAGCGGCAGAATGACTTTCTCTACGCGGCTGTCGGCGGCCATATAGTCGTTAAACGCCTCTATGCCGGCTGTCTGGCGGTCGGAGGGTCGCGGCTTTTCAAGCACGTGGCCGTCCCAAAGCGTGTTGTCGGCGAGGATGAAACCGCCGGGGCGCAGCAGGTTGAGAGCCATCTCGTAAGTGTCGATGTAAGTGCGCTTGTCGCCGTCTATGAACGCCATGTCGAACTCCACGCCGAGTTTCGGGGCTTCCGTCAGTGCGTCGCCGATGATGAAGCGTATGCGGTCGGCCACGGGCGAGCCTTCAATCCACGGCCGGGTGAAGTCCTCCAGCTCGTCGTTTATCTCGTAGGTGTACACCATTCCGCCACGTTCAAGGCCCTCAGCCAGGCATATTGCGCTGTATCCGCTGAACGTCCCCACCTCAAGTATGTTCTTGGGGCGTATCATGCGCACGAGCATCTTCAGCAACCGGCCTTGCAGGTGGCCGCTGGCCATGCGCCCGTGCAGCAGGTGTATGTTGGTGGCGCGCCACAGGCGGTAGAGGTAGTCGCCCTCAGGGTCGGAATGGGCAAGGACATAATTCTCTAATTCAGGTGTCATATAAAAAAGTATTATAAATCAAATACCCACTCCAGTCCTCCCGAAGGGAGGGTGCCTGATGTGCTTTGCCGGCGGAATATGGCAGATAAGGCGGATGGGGTATTATAAAACGGCATACCGGAACAGCGCACAAGGCTGTTAAAGCCCTTCCCTTCGGGAGGGGGTTGTGGCAGGTCCTAATAACGCGTTTACCGCCAGCCTGTACGAGTCAAGCCCGAAACCGCATATTACGCCGAGGCAGGCGGCGGAGAGCATAGACTTGTGGCGGAAGTCCTCTCGCGTGTGTACGTTGGATATGTGAACCTCGACGACGGGGCACTTGATGGCGCGTATGCAGTCGTGCAGCGCCACGCTGGTGTGCGTGTAGGCGCCGGCGTTGAGCACGATGCCGTCATACGTGAAGCCCACTTCCTGCATCTTGTCAATCATCACGCCCTCCACGTTGCTCTGGAAATAGTCTATCTCCACGCCGGGAAAGGCTTTGCGCAGCTGCGGCAGGTAGTCGTCGAACGACACTGAGCCGTACACGCCGGGTTCACGGCGGCCTAAAAGGTTGAGGTTGGGGCCGTTAAGTACGAGTATTTTCATAATCAGTCATTTTTTCTTAACTTTGCACCGAAGCGCCGCCAAACTGTAAACCAGGCGGCGCATCGCATTGCAAAAGTACAAAAATATATGGTAACTACGAACAAAAAAACGGCTAATATCGCCGACGCTTACCGCCGGTACATGAAACTGGAGCGCAATTTCACGCAGAATACGCTCGACGCTTACATGCACGACATTGACAAGCTGCTGCGTTTCCTCGCGTCCGCGGGCATCGAGCCGCAGGCCGCCAAGCTCGACGACCTGCGCGCCTTCGCCGCTTCGCTGCACGATGTCGGCGTGAGTCCGCGCACCCAGTGCCGCATACTTAGCGGCGTTAGGACGTTTTACCGCTTCCTCCTGATTGACGGCTACGTTACCGAAGACCCCACGGAGCTGCTTGAGTCGCCGCAGATTGACGGCCACCTGCCCGAGGTGCTCACCACCGAAGAGGTTGACATGATGGAGCAGGCCATCGACCTTTCAAAGTGGGAAGGGCAAAGGAACAAGGCAATCATAGAGGTGCTTTTCAGCTGCGGACTGCGTGTGAGCGAGCTTGTTACGCTGCGCCTTTCAGACCTTTACCTTGACGAACGTTTCATCCGTGTGACCGGCAAGGGGCGGAAGGAGCGCCTTGTGCCCATATCCGAGAGCGCGATAAGGCAGCTCCGCCTGTGGTTTGACGACCGTTGCCGCATGGACATCAAGCCCGGCGAGGAGGATTACGTATTCCTCAACCGCCGCGGAGCGCACCTTACGCGCACCATGATACTAATCATTGTCAAGCGTCTCGGCACCGAAGCCGGCATAAAGAAGACCATCAGCCCCCACACCCTGCGCCACAGCTTCGCCACGGCGCTGCTCGAAGGCGGTGCCGACCTGCGCGCAATACAGGCCATGCTGGGGCATGAGAGCATCGGCACGACCGAGATTTACACCCACATCGACAGCCACACGTTGCGCCAGGAGATACTTGAGCACCATCCGCGAAACATCAACCATAAACAGGACTGACAAAAGCCATTATGCAAAAGGCCACCTTTTACCGCGTAAAAGGTGGCCTTTTGGCTTCCAATTTGCCGTGTTTTGCAACGCAAAACACGGCCTTTTGCCAAGCCGGTGGTAACATGTTGATTATCAATGTGTTGCTAATGGCATGATAAACGCCGTCTTACGTTTCACTTTTTTACCTTTTTACCTTTTCACCTTTTATCTAAGTTGTGCCGCCTCTGCGGCTTTTTTCAGAACAAGAGGAACGTAAGCAGGGGATGGTGACGACCGAAAGTATTGTCGTTATGAGCGTGCCGCGCACCATTTCGCCCTCGTCGCGCCCGTATTTCAAGCAGAACATGGTGCCGTATGACGCCACGGGCATGCCTATCAGCACGGTGTTTATCCGGTTTACGGTCTCGTCAACGCCCACAGCCCGTGACAGCGCGTACACCGCTATGGGAATGACGAGCAGGCGCAACGCCGCCATTGCATACGTGCGCGGCGAGCCGAGGATGTGGTGGCGGCCAATCTGCGCCATCGAAGAGCCTATAACCAAGAGCGCGCCCGGCACGGTGATGTTGCCTAACAGGTGCAGAGGCTCGGCCACGACGCGCGGCACAGCCTCCCAGCCTAACGCCACTATGGCGATTGACAGGTATGACGCTATCATGGCTGGGCAGTACAGCGTGCGCGGATTGAAGCGCATTTTCTGCCCGTCGCCGAGCACGAACACCGTGCCCACAACAAAGATGAAGAGCGTGTTGGGGACGTTGAGCAGGCTGGCGTAGAACACCGCCTCGTGGCCGAATATTGACGCAACGACGGGATAGCCGATGAAGCCCACGTTGCCGAACATCAGCATGAAGCTGTACATTCCCCTGATGTCGGCCTGCCTTACGAAGTACCGCGGCAGCAGCCAAGACACTCCGAACAGCACCGCATAAGTCACGAAGCCGACCAGGAGCAGCGGAACGATGAGGCTGCTGTCGGGTATCGTGTCGCCCATCACCGATGAAAGGATGAGGCACGGGCATGAGACGTTGATGATGAAGTTTGACAGTTTGCGGTCGAAGTCTCCTCCTGTAAGGCCGCATTTGTTTGATATGAATCCCGCTACGACGAGCAGCAGCAGGATGAGCATCTGCGTAATGATGTTGTCCATTTCTTTTTAGGAAGTTAAAGGAGTTAAGGAAGTTAAAGGGGTTAAAGACAAATGCCTTTTCAGTCAGGGGTGTTAAAGACTGTCGGAATGTGTTTCCTATGCTGCTTCCTTAAAGACTGTCGCCCATAAAATAGAGTTTACAACTGGCAAATCTATTGTCTTTAACCCCTTTAACTTCCTTAACTCCTTTAACTTTTGAAGGTAAGTTACATACTCTCTAACATCCTCTTTATCACCACTTCGGCAGAAATCTCGCGGTTGGCGGCTTCGGGAATGACTAACGAGTCGGGGCTTTCTATCACGTCGTCGGTTACAATCAGGCCGCGGCGCACTGGCAGGCAGTGCATGAACTTGCCGTTGTCGGTCACGTCCATGTGCGCCTTGTCGATGGTCCATGACATGTCTTTGGACAGTATCTTGCCGTAGTCAGCCGGATTGGTTACGCCCGGACAGCTCCAGTTCTTCGCATAAACGAAGTCAGCTCCCTCAAGAGCTTTCATCTGGTTGTATTCGATGTGCGCCCCGGCGGTGAACTTCGGGTCAAGCTCGTAGCCCTCGGGGTGGGTTATTACGAAGTCAACGTCGGCGGCGTTCATCCACTGTGCGAACGAGTTTGGCACGGCCTGCGGCAGTGCGCGGCAGTGGGGTGCCCAAGTAAGGACGACCTTCGGGCGCGCCTTAGTCTTGTGTTCCTCTATCGTAATCAGGTCGGCGAACGCCTGAAGGGGGTGTACCGTGGCCGTCTCCATTGCGAAAACGGGTCGTCCGCTGTACTTGATGAACTGCTGGAGCACCGTCTCCGCATAGTCATATTCGCGGTCGGTCAGCCCGGCGAACGAGCGCACTCCTATGATGTCGCAGTAACAACCCATCACCGGAATAGCCTCGAGCAGGTGCTCGCTCTTGTCCCCGTCCATGATTACTCCGCGCTCCGTCTCTAACTTCCACGCACCGGCGTTCACGTCAAGCACGATTACGTTCATGCCAAGGTTTGTCGCGGCTTTCTGCGTGCTGAGGCGTGTGCGCAGGCTGTTGTTGAAGAATATCATCAGCAGAGTCTTGTTCTTGCCAAGCTGCTGGTACTTGTATCTGTCCTGTTTTATCTCTTTTGCCTCGGCCAAAGCCCCACTGAGGCCGCCAAGGTCTTCAACGTTGATGAATGTCCTCATTGTCGTTTGATGGTTAAAGCCTCCTCCCGACTTCCCCGTGGGGAGGTCGGGAGGGGCTGCATTAATATGTTATTCCCTCACTTGTCCTTCTCCTTCTATGAGCCACTTGTACGTAGTCAGCTCTTCAAGGCCCATCGGACCGCGCGGCCCGAGCTTCTGTGTGCTTATTCCTATCTCTGCTCCGAGGCCGAACTGGGCGCCGTCCGTGAAGCTCGTCGGCGCGTTCCAGTACACGCAGGCGGCGTCAACCTGAGCCTGGAATGTGTGCGCCCGGCCTTCGTCCTGTGTTATTATGCACTCGCTGTGGCCTGAACCGAAGCGTGCGATGTGCTCCAATGCCGCGCTGATTGACGGCACTGTCTTTACCGACATGGCATAATCCATGAACTCGGTGCCGTAACTTTCGGCGGTGGCATGGCGCAAGAGAGCCTGCGGATAGTGGCCGTCCAAGGCCGTGTAGGCGTCTTCGTCGGCGTAAATCACAACGTTGCTCCCGACTAACGGTGAGCATAGGGCGGGCAGGTCTGCCAGTCTTGCACGGTGGATGACGAGGCAGTCCAAGGCGTTGCATACGCTAACGCGTCGCGTCTTGGCGTTGTTTATGATGCGTGCGCCCATCTCCGTGTCGCCAAACTCGTCGAAGTAAGTGTTCACTACGCCTGCGCCGGTCTCTATCACGGGCACTTTGGCCGTGTCGCGGACAAACTCAATGAGCCTTTTTCCGCCCCTCGGGATGCACAGGTCGACGTAACCCACGGCCGAGAGCAGTGCTCCCGTGGCTTCGTGGGTGGCAGGCAGCAGTTCCACTACCGACCTTCCGCACACTCCGCAACGTTCAAGCACGCTGTGGATAAGCTCCACTATGGCGCGGTTGGAGCAGTCGGCGTCGTGTCCTCCCTTAAGGATGCAGGCGTTGCCCGACTTGAAACAGAGGGAGAACACGTCGAAGCTGACGTTCGGACGGGCTTCGTATATCACGCCGACAACGCCGAACGGCACGCTGACGCGCCGCAGTCGGAGACCGTTAGGCAGCGTTCTTGCGCTGCTGGTTTTGCCTAACGGCGACGGCAGCGACGCCACATGGCGCATGTCCTGGGCAATGTCGGCGAGCCGTTTTTCGGTGAGTTGCAGGCGGTCATACAGCGGATTGGCGCGTTCCATGTGCTTCAGGTCATCGCCGTTGGCTGCCAGCAGGGCGTCCTTGTTTGCCATTATGGCATCTGCCAAGGCGCACAATACGGCGTTCCTCGCCTCGTCCGGTACGAGGGCAAGCTCGCGTCCGGCGGCCTTTACACGGCTGAATATGTCTTCGAATGCCATTGTCCTGATTGTTATTGTTGGTTGATGCCGCGGTTGTTGGCCGGCAGGAACTCAGTGTGCGGCGTGCCCTCGGGGTGCAGTATCAGCTCTTTCAGAATGTCGTCGCGCCGTCCGTTGGCAATGATTACACGTATTCCGCTGTCGGCCGCACGCATGGCGATGCCGCATTTTGCCGCCATTCCGCCGCGTCCGAAGCTGCTTTTCTCGCTGCCTGCGTAGCCGCTAACGTCGCGTCCCGGCTCCACTTGGGCGATAAGCCGCGACGAGGGGGCGTCGGGATGTCCGTCATATATGCCGTCAACGTTGGTTAGCAGTATGAGCATGTCGGCCTGAAGCATCTGCGCCATCAGTCCCGACAGCTCGTCGTTGTCGGTAAACATCAGTTCGGTAACGCTCACGGTGTCGTTCTCGTTGACAACGGGCAGCACGCCGTTCTCAAGCATCACCGCCATGCAGGCGCGCAGGTTGGAGTATTCCAGGGGTGAAGTGAAGTTCTCTTTCATCGTGAGAACCTGCCCCACCTTTATGCCGTATTCGCGGAAAAGGGTGTAATACATGTTTACGAGCTTCACCTGTCCCACGGCGGAATACAGCTGCCGCTGCTCCACGCTGTCAAGATGCGGCTCGGCTCCAAGCTCTCCACGGCCTGACGCAACGGCTCCGCTCGACACCAAAATGACCTCGTGCCCCTGCCTGCGAAGCCACGCTATCTGGTCAACAAGCGCGGAGATGCGCGTTGTGTCGAGCTTGCCGTCGTCACGGGTGAGCACGTTGCTGCCCACCTTCACTACTATTTTTTCAGGCATGTCTTCTTGTTTGGAAGTTATAGAAGTTAAAGAATTTATAGGAGTTAAAGCCAAATGCCTTGTTGGATGATGAATAATTGTAACACTGCTTATATGTGATTGAAAATCAATGCATTACATGCTGCTTTGCAAAAGATGCCCTTTTGGCTTGCAAAAGACGGTCTTTTACAGGCTAAAAGACCGCCTTTTACAGCCTGAAAGACGGCCTTTCGCAAAGCGGCACATGAATTCTTCACTCTTCACTCTTAGTTCTTCACTTGCTCTTTAGTTTGTCCTTGTCGCGTATTTCCACGCGGCGAATCTTGCCGCTGATGGTTTTCGGCAGTTCGTCAACAAACTCTATTATGCGCGGATACTTGTAGGGCGCGGTCTCGTGCTTCACGTGGTTTTGCAGTTCTTTTACCAGTTCGTCGCCAGCCTTGTCCTTCCAGTCCTTGTGGAGCACCACCGTAGCCTTGACAACCATGCCGCGGATGTCGTCGGGAACGCCTGTTATGGCACACTCTACGACAGCCGGATGGGTCATCAGTGCGCTCTCGACCTCGAACGGCCCGATGCGGTAGCCGCTGCTCTTGATTACGTCGTCGATGCGCCCTTCAAACCAGTAGTAGCCGTCTTCGTCGCGCCACGCCATGTCGCCGGTGTGGTAAACGCCGTCGTGCCATACCTGTTTGTTCTTCTCCTCGTCGCGGTAATACCCCTTGAAAAGTCCTATGGGCTTGCCCTTGTCGGTATGTATCACAATCTCACCCTTCTCTCCGTCCTCGCACGGGGAACCGTCCGGGCGCACCAGGTCGATGTCATACTGCGGATTGGGCATGCCCATGCTGCCCGGCTTCGGCGTCATCCAAGGCATCGTTCCGAGCGTCATCGTCGTCTCGGTCTGGCCGAAGCCCTCCATAAGACGTATGCCCGTGAGCTTCAGGAACTTGTCATACACCGCCGGGTTGAGTGCCTCTCCTGCCGTACAACAGTAGCGCAGGGATGACAGGTCATATTTTGCGAAGTCCTCGTGTATCATGAAGCGGTAAACCGTTGGCGGCGCGCAGAACGACGTTATGCGGTATTCCTCTATCTTGCGCATTATCTTTTCGGCGGTAAACTTCTGGTGTTCGAACACGAAAACCACCGCTCCCGCGAACCACTGTCCGTACAGTTTGCCCCACGCGGCCTTGCCCCAGCCCGTGTCGGCGACGGTCAGATGGATGCTGTCTTCAGCCAGGTTGTGCCAGAAAGCGCCCGTTGTTATGTGCCCGAGGGCGTAAAGATAATCGTGGGCTACCATCTTCGGCTCGCCGCTTGTGCCGCTGGTGAAGTACATCAGCATGGTGTCGTCGTTGCTGTTGACGTGCTCCGGGCGCACAAACTGCGGCGCGTCAGTCCACTCCTTGTGCCAGTCGTGGAATCCGTCGCGCGTCTCCGGCCCTATGCTTACAAGCGTCTTGAGCGTCGGACTGTCCTTCAGCGAGCCTTCAACCTGCGTCATCACATAGTCTTCTCCTACGCAGATGATGGCCTTCACGTCAGCCCTGTTGTTGCGGTAAACAATGTCGTGGGTGGTAAGCATGTGCGTTGCGGGCACCGCCACGGCGCCAATCTTGTGCAGGGCGAGCATCGACAGCCAGAACTCATACCTGCGTTTGAGTATCAGCATTACAACGTCGCCGCGGCCGATGCCCAGCGTCTGGAAGTAAGAAGCGGCGCGGTCGCTCTGCTCCTTGAGGTCTTTGAAAGTGAAACGTATGCAGTTGTCTTCGTCGTCAGTCCATAAAAGGGCGAGTTTGTCGGGCTTTTCCTCCGCCCAAACGTCCATCACGTCGTAGGCGAAGTTGAAGTTGTCAGGCACTATGAAGTGCAGGTTTTCCTTGTAATCCTCGACAGACGTGAAGTGTGTTTGTGTCAAAAATCTTTCTATCATGTTACTATTACCTATATTATAAGCCCCCTCCCAACCTCCCCGAGGGGAGGGGACAGAATGTCTTTCTTGCTGATATTGCGAATGTCAAGCAGACTATTGCCAGCCAAACTCCTCCCCTCGGGGAGGTAGGGAGGGGGCTTCAAAAACTCAGAATATCACCGCCAGGAACTTCACTGCCTTGCCGTCGAGGGCGCGCATGCAGTGAGGCTGCGAGGCATCGAAGTATATGCTGTCGCCTTCTGACAGCTGAAGGGTCTTCTTGCCGATAGTTATTTCGAGTCGGCCTTCGGTCACCATGTCGAACTCTTGTCCCTGATGTGAGTTCTTTTCGAGAGGAGTGCCGTCGGGCTTAGGCTCTACGAGCACCATGAAAGGCTCTGCCGTGCGGCCGCGGAAGCCGCTTGCCAGGCTCTGATACTTGTACGCCTTGCGCCTTTCAACGCTCTTTCCCTGCCCCTTGCGGGTAAGGAAATACATGCTCATGTGAGGCTCTTCGCCGAACAGGAGCACGTCCAACGCTATGCCGTATTTCCTTGAAATCTTCTGCATTGAGCTGATAGAAAGCTCTGCTTCGCCGTCTTCAGCTTTCAGATATGCCTCAAGAGAGACGCCGCACAGGTCGGCAACGTCTTGCGCCGGTATGTCAAACACGTCGCGTAACCCCTTCAACCGTTCGCCTATTTGCTTTATTGCATCTTCCATTTAGTAACTGTTTTAGTTGTAATTGCGACAAAAGTACAAAGAAAATGCCAATAAACGAAATTTTTATAAGAAAAAGATTGGATATTGATTGTTGTTTAGGAGTTAAAGAAGTTAAGGGAGTTATCGCTCGCTGCGCTTGCTAAGGAGTTAAAGACATTACCTTTGTTAGCAGACAAGTAACGAGGGACAAGCAGACAAGGCATTTGTCTTTAACTCCTTAGCGAGCGCAGCGAGCGATAACTCCCTTAACTTCTTTAACTCCTAATAACAACTTCTTTAACTCCCGAATATCTCTAACTGCTTTCTAATCAACCAACCCCCTAATCACGGCATTGGTAAATCCGGCGCGTTCCATGGCGTTAAGTCCGCGTATGGTGATGCCGCCGGGCGTAGTCACTTTGTCTATTTCGGCCTCGGGGTGGCCGCCGCTTTCCTGCAACAAGGCCACCGCTCCCTTGACCGTTTGCAGCACTATGTCGCGCGCCGCGGCTGCCTTGAAGCCTAACTGCACGCCGCCTTCCGTCGAAGCCCTTACGTAACGCATGGCGTAAGCTATGCCGCAAGAGGCTAAGGCGGTGCCGGCCGGCAGCAGCCGCTCTTCGATGAGCATTGTGCTGCCTACATGTGAAAACAGGTTTTCTATGCTTTCAGTGCTTTCCTTGTCGCCGTTTACGCTGACAATGAATGTCATCGAGCAGCCCAAAGCCGCCGCGATGTTCGGCATTGCGATGAAGATTGAGGGGCAAGTGCCGTCCTCGCGCACGAACATTGCCTCCAAATCTTTGCCCGAAACGCCTGCCGCCACTGATACAACGGCCTGCGCCGCATAGTCGAGCGATGGCATAATACCGTCAACAACCTGCTTTACGAGCCACGGTTTCACGGCCAGTATAACCACGTCGGCACCCTTTACGGCCTCCGCATTGTCAGTAGTGGCGTTGCAGCCGAGCTGCCTGAACCTGTCGAGCGTTGCCTCGTGACAGGCCGTAACCGTAATGTCGGTGGCGCTGAACGCACCGCTTTTCACAAAGCCTTCGGCCAAAGCGCCGCCCATCGCGCCGCCGCCTATAACTGTTATCTTCATATCCCAAAGCGTATTTTCACGCCGCCGCACTGCGCAGCGGCATCTGCAAAAATACGGAAAAATTGAAAATTAAGAGTTAAGAATTGAGAAAATATGATTTGCTACATGTCCACAGGTTGTTTCAATCGAGGCTCTCGGTAACTGTCATGCCGCGCTCCGCCGC
>USHW01000054.1 GCA_900554545.1 uncultured Prevotella sp.
CCTCCTTACTACTAAACAAAACCTAAAATAAAATGAAAAAGATATTTTCAATAATGGCATTGGGCTTAGGAATTGTCGGAATATCGTCCTGCTCCGACTTCCTTGACCAAAACTCGCCGTCGGAAATGAACAACACCACTGTGTACAACTCGGCTTATTACACAGGCCTGCGTGTAAACAAGATTTACGGTGCCATGGGACAAGACCAAACATATTCGCAGGATTTCGGCATAACCGTAAACCTAAATACTGACATTGAGTTGTCAAACGCCATCGGCTTTACCGGCAACGGCAATGTGTACGCAGCCAGTGCGAGAGGCGCAGGACATTATAATTTCACAAACAGCTGGAGCCGCTTTGCCGACCAATGGACAAGGATGTACGCAATCATTGAAGACTGCAACGACATCATAGAAGGCGTGCGCCAAAGTCCGTTGTTCGAGGAAGGCAACAGCTCACGTGAGGAAATGGGACGGTATCTCGGCGAAGCTCTTACGATGAGGGCTATGGTATATTTCGACATTCTGCGCAACTGGGGCGACGTTCCCTTGAAACTTGAAGTTACCCAGTCTGATTTAAGTAACGCATACCTCAGCAAGACCGACCGCGACGAAATCATGGACACTCTGATGGTTGACCTCGAAGAGGCCATCGAGTTTCTTCCCTGGGCCGGTGAGAACGGGTACACGACAGAACAGGCGAACAAGGGATATGCACACGCGTTGCTTGCACAAATCGCAATGACACGTGCCGGATATGCCATACGCGAACAAGCGAAGGAAGGATATGAGACCGCCGACTATACAGACGCCACATACCCCACACAACGCCCGGGAGAAGCAGAGCGCAGGGCACTGTACGAGAAAGCTCTTGAACATCTGTCAGCCATCATACTAAGCGGCAGGCATCAACTCAACCCGTCGTTCGAAAACGAGTGGTATCTCCTCAACCAGCAACAGCTTGACTTGACGTATCAGGAGAACTTGTTTGAAATCCCGATGCGTTACAACGTGTCGAGCGAGCTTGGATATTCTGTAGGCGTCAGAATGACCGGAGGAAATACATCTACATTCGGATATACGAACAATACGGGTGAAGTGAAGCTTACGGCGCCGTTCTTCTATTCATACGACCCGAACGACACTCGCCGCGACGTAACTGTTGCAACTTATGAAATCCGCCCAAGGGACGGCCGTGCCGGAGCTGAAGCCGTAGAAGAGATGGTAACCAATCCGTTCGGCTTTTATGTAGGCAAATGGAACCCCCGTTGGATGACATCCACATGGCTTGAAGACAACCTGGTTGCAAGCGGAAAGCATACAACCGGTATCAATGTTGTGAAAATGCGCTACTCTAACGTATTGCTGTTCTATGCAGAGTGCATGAACGAACTATCTGGAAGCGCTGACGGTAGCTATGAAGGCAGTGCCGGACTGACGGCACGCCAGGCTCTCGCCTTGGTTCACGAGCGCGCTTACGACGACGCACACAAGTCTGTCGCACAGGATTACGTAGCTTCATTGCCAGCAAGCAAGGACGGGTTCTTCGACGCAATCGTACAAGAGAACGCGTGGGAGTTTGCAGGCGAAGGTTTCCGCAAATACGACCTTATCCGCTGGAACTTGCTGCATGACAAGATTGTGGAAATGAAACAAACTTTCATCCAGCAGCTCACAGACGGTACATATCCCGAAACCGTTTACTTCAATTATGCCGACGAAGCGCAGACAAGAATCGATTTCTCAAGCGTAACATTCTACACGCCGGCTGACGAAATTAATGAAGCCGATTATGACGCTCACGAGAGCTGGTTTGGCAGCAACAATCCGGAAGACCCCGAAGCTGACGCAGACGATGTTGAAGAGCTTATGAACAACCTTGCTTCAATCAACTGCGGACTTGTAGGAACAGCCGGCTACCCCGACCCGACTGGCGACGTAGGCATAACCGTAAAGAACCGTTATCTGAGGCCGATTTGCACCACTACAATATCTGACGCCCAAGGCTCTTTAAGCAACTCTTACGGCTTTGAATAAATAAATGAGGAAGGGAACAGGCTGCCGGATGAATAGTTCTCCACATCCTGTTTCCACCCTTAGTTCAAACAAATTAAAATGACTAATGCACAATGAAAACAATGAATAAAATTTTGGGAATGGCGTTGTTGTCGCTCAGTCTTGTACCCTTCGCGTCATGTACAGACGACAACGACTGGGACGTTGACAGTTCCCATGACAGGCTGTTCGGCGTCAACCGTGAAGACCTGACACTAAGCGAGGGCGACACATGGGTTGAAGTCAGCTTTACAGGCATGCGCGGAACCGAATATTATATAATCGAAGTAAGCACAGACTCACTGACCGACGAGATGGGAATGGGCGCATCGCCAAACTCCATAGTCTACGGTGAAGACATGAGCATAACAGCGTCTCCTGACACCATCCGCGGACTCACGGGAGACACAAAATATTACCTGCGAATGAAGGCGATGTCGTCACAGACGCCGGAATCAAGATGGGTATATTTTGACAATGGTGACGGCGGAACATCATTCAGAACATTGGCTGAGCAGATTTTCATTGAAAGCGAAATCTTACGCGGCGACACATACATGGAGCTGAAGTGGACGCCCGGAGCCGAAGTAACCAACATCATAGTAACGCCAAGTGACGGCAGCGAGCCTATGAACATCGACCTCCGCAACAATGCCGATGCAATTGCAAACGGAGAATACAGGGTTGAAGGCCTCACTCCGTCAACTACATACACGTTTGAGATATACAACGAAGATACAAGGCGTGGCACGCTCACTTTGGCAACAATGGCGTCAATGCCTTCTGCAGACTATCTCTATCCGCTGCCTTCAACAGTGACCGTCATCAGCCAGAGCCTGCTTGACGACATTGCGGCAGAGGCTATAGCACAGAGCGGCAACGCTGACAACTATAGCGTAACCATCGGCATACCGGCCGGCTCCACAATATCAATGTACGGAACAGACGAAGAGACCGGCGAACAGACCAACGTCACCATTCCTGATGGCATGTCGGTAACATTCTTCGGAATTGCCGGCGGCGAAACACCAACTCTGAACATGGACAAAGGCATTGACATAGGCGGTTCACACGCATACATACGTTTTGACAACGTAAGGCTGGTAGATACTGGATGTCAGTACTTTATCAATCAGAGCGACGCTTGCACAATAGGTGGAGACCTCTCATTCAGCAACTGTACGATGACTGATTTTGAACGCAGCATCATCCGTATGCAGTCTGACGCGGCCAAGTCAATCAATGAAGTGAACATTGACAACTGCGTGATGACAAACATGTCCTACGGCAACGGCTATTCCGTTTTGTATTGGAACAACGCCGCTTACACGGTTGGCACGGTCAACATCACAAACACAACGTTTGACACGTTCGCACGCTCGTTCCTTGAAGTAACCAACAGCAATACAGGCACGATAAACATAAGCAACAGTACGTTCTACAACGGTCCTGCAAGCGGACGTTATTTCATCGATGCCAACAATTGCGCACAAGCCGACGTAAACCTTACAAGGTGTATCTTCGCCCTGAGTCCTGACCCGACGAACTGCCGTGGCATACGTACACCCAACGGCAATGTGGTAATAAACGAGGTTTATTTCACTAACGACTTCGTGCTGACAAGCAATGCCTTCGAACCGACAACACAGCTGGAATTGTCTTCAACCCAACTGTTCCTGAACCCGGCAGAACATGACTTCACAATACAGGAAAGAGGTATTGAGGCCGGTGACCCACGCTGGTATTGATTGAAACCGTAAAACAAAAAGAGGGGCCAATGCTTGCCCCTCTTTTTGTTTTTTATGTCAACCGTTTTGCCTGTAAGCATATTTTCCGCTATCTTAGCCCACACAACCATAAGGAGAAAATGAAAGACGACCTGATACAGGTTAGACCGGGCGATGAAAAAAGATAAACCACTGACAACGGTAGCTGTCAATACTTGTCAAGCATTTCCTTGATTTTCTTACGCCTCTTGGCATGCTTGCGCGCCTTGGGATTGAATATGGAAAAGAAATCAATGTTGGCACCCGAACCTCCCCTTAGTCCAGCCCCGGCTGCAGCGCGTTGAGTTGCAGCCTTTATATCAAAACCGGGTTTCGGTTTCTTTCCATATATCACCACCTCATCGAGCCGCCGCATCTTAGGCAACAGCCAGATGGTATCACGCACGGCAGACTTGTCAAGCGCCAAAGGCTCAAAACTTCCATGCGACAGCGTTATGCCGTTACAGTCGCCACTGACGGCAAATCGCCCATAGCAGTCTGTCATGGTCTTGCCCGAAGGATTGATATACACCGTAACGCCCGGTACACACCGCCGCGTCTCAATATCGAACACGACGGCAGACAACTGGGCACGGCACGTAACGGCGGCTACAACGAGCAACAGAAGCAATATGTAACGGCAACAGCGCATCACAGCATAAATCATGGAAGCAAAGTTAAGCTTTTATGCCGTGAACCGACAAACACGGCCTGCCATTTACAGAATTTTTGCATTATTTCCAACGACATAACACAGACATGGGCTTTGCCTGACGCCGCAACAAAAAATCCCCACAATGTACTGAAAAATGTACATTGTAGGGATAAAACCGTTAAAAATGCAGACCCTTCGGCCGCAAGAACATTACTCCCACTCGATTGTCGAAGGCGGCTTTGACGAAATGTCGTAGCAAACGCGGTTGACGCCTTTTACCTTGTTTATAATCTCATTGGAAACCTTAGCCATGAAGTCGTAAGGCAGGTGCGCCCAGTCGGCGGTCATGGCGTCGGTGCTCGTCACGGCGCGCAGAGCTACAGGATGCTCGTAAGTGCGCTCGTCGCCCATCACACCGACGCTGCGTATCGTTGAGAGAAGCACCGTGCCGGCCTGCCAAACCTTGTCATACAACGGCTCGCCGTCCTCGCAAACGTAGTTGTGCATGTTCTCGATGTATATGTCGTCAGCGTCTTGCAGGATGCGGACCTTCTCACGAGTGATGTCGCCGAGTATGCGCACGGCCAGTCCGGGGCCGGGGAAGGGGTGGCGCTTGATAAGCCGTTCGGGCATACCGAGCTGATAGCCAACGCGGCGCACCTCGTCCTTGAACAGCCATTTAAGCGGCTCGCACAACTGCAGGTGCATCTCCTTTGGCAGTCCGCCCACGTTGTGGTGGCTCTTGATAACCATGCCCGTGATGCTAAGGCTCTCTATGCGGTCGGGATAGATTGTACCCTGTGCCAGCCATTTTGCGTCGGTTATTTTCTTCGCCTCGGCGTTGAACACCTCCACAAAGTCGCGGCCTATGATTTTACGCTTCTGCTCCGGGTCGCTCACACCTTCCAAATCCTTGAAGAACTTGTCGCTTGCGTCCACTCCGATTACGTTCAGGCCGAGTCCCTTGTATGCCTCCATCACCTTTTGGAACTCGTTTTTGCGCAGCATACCGTGGTCTACGAATATACACGTAAGGTTTGAGCCGATGGCGCGGTTGAGCAGAGTGGCACATACGGAAGAGTCAACTCCGCCCGAAAGTCCGAGTATCACGCGGTCGTTGCCGAGCTGTTCTTTCAGCTCCTGCACCGTTGTTTCCACGAACGAAGCCGCACTCCATTCCTGCCGGCTGCCGCAAATGTCAACTACAAAATTCTGCAACAGCTGCTTTCCCTGCTCCGTATGGAACACTTCGGGGTGGAACTGCACAGCCCACAACGGGTTACTCTCGCTGGCGTATGCAGCGAACTTGACATCAGCCGTGGAAGCTATGGCATGACAATCGGAAGGCAAAGCCGTTATCGTGTCGCCGTGGCTCATCCACACCTGAGAGTTTTCCTTAAAGCCCTTGAACAGCGGATTTTCAGCGTCAAACTGCATAAGATGCGCCCGTCCGTACTCGCGCGTGTTGGTCTTTTCAACCTTTCCGCCGCCCTGCGAGGCTATGAACTGCGCCCCATAGCATATTCCGAGCACGGGAAACTTGCCTACAAACTGGCTCAAGTCGGCCTTGAACGCCTCCGGGTCGTGCACGGAGTATGGCGAACCGCTAAGGATTACGCCGATAACGCCCGTCGTGTCTTGCGGAAACTTGTTGTAAGGCAGGATTTCACAAAACGTGTCAAGCTCGCGCACGCGGCGGCCGATGAGCTGCGTTGTCTGCGAACCGAAGTCGAGAATGATGATTTTCTGCATCGTATCTTTTTATTAGTAGTTAAAGAAGTTAAAAAGAGTTTTCGCCAGTTTCGCCCACAAAGGAGCTAAAGGCAACGGCTTTTCAGTTGACAAGCAACAAGTTACAAGTTGACAAGTAAATGTACCTTGCCGCTCGTCTGCTCTTTCCTTCGCCTGTATAAATTCTTTTGCAAAAGTACAACATTTTTTTAATGTATCACTATAATACACTGACTTATTGAGCGAAAACGCATCATCCAACATCCAAGGGCACATCACCGACAAGCCGTAGCCTCAACTGCCGCCTGGCAAAAGACGGCAAACGGCGTTGCAAAAGGCCATGAATTGCAACGCAAAAGGCCACCTTTCAGCGCATGAAAGGTGGCCTTTTGCCAATATATTGACTATCAATCAGTTAGCAACCATTCAACCGTTGGCGGCTATAAAACGTTCCGCTTCGGCCAAAGTGTCGAGCTTCCCCACGTCAAGCAGCCGCAAGTCGGACTTGACGCAAGCCTTTATTACGGCCTTGCCGCACACTTTCAGGTAAAAGTCTATTATGCCGAACTTGTCAAGAAAACCGTCCATCAACGGGAAAAGACACGGCGAAAAGACGTGTATTCCGGAAAAGGCGAACCGCTTACAGGCGCTTACATCCAAGTCGGGATAAGGGCTTTTAACCTCGCCTGTCTCAATGTTTGTCCAGCCTACGAGGCGCATTTCATCGTTGAAAAGCAGGTAACGTTTTGTCTTACGCTCGCTGACAAGCAGAGTGGCGTCACTGCCCTTATGGCTTTCGTACAGCCAACGGAGGTCTACATTGCTCAATATGTCTACGTTGTGGATAAGTATCGGAGCGTCAGGCGCAAACAACGGGGCGGCCTTTTTCAGTCCTCCGCCGGTGTCGAGAAGCTTCTCCGACTCGTCGCTTATGCGTATGTCAACACCGAAATTGCCGTTGTCATGCAAATAACCGACCACCTGCGACGCGAAATGATGTACGTTTACAACCATCCTTTCAACGCCTGAAGCCTTCAGCTTTTCCACCACGCGCTCGATAAGCGGCCTGTCCCCCACCCTCACGAGTGCCTTAGGCATTGTGTCGGTAAGCGGCTTCAGGCGCGTGCCAAGCCCCGCGGCGAATATCATTGCCTGCATCATAATCTGTTGTTTTATTTTTTCTTAGCCTCCAACACGGTGCTTATGTTCTGCTCACGATGCACAATGCGAACCTCTACACCAAACTTTTCATTGATATGTTCGGCAAGATGCTGGGCCGCATATACGCTGCGATGCTGTCCGCCCGTGCATCCGAAGCTGAACATCAGGTTCGTAAAACCGCGCTGAATATAGCGGCGCACATGGGTGTCGGCCAGTTTATAAACATTATCAAGGAATGTAAGTATTTCGCCGTCGTCCTCAAGAAAGCGTATCACCGGCTCGTCAAGCCCCGTCAGTTTTTTGTAAGGCTCGTAACGGCCGGGGTTGTGCGTGCCGCGACAGTCGAACACATAGCCGCCCCCGTTGCCGCTCTCATCTTCAGGAATGCCCTTGTGATAAGAGAAACTATATACGCGGACAACCAGCGGCCCCTTGTTGTCATACTTCGAGAATGTGGCCGGGCCGTCGGAAGGATGGGCTGCATACACTTTGCTGTCGGTTGTCTTGAAGCCGTCAGCACGTGTCAATGCAGGCTCTTCAATGTGTGCAAACTGCGGCATTTCGGTAAGCTGGCGCAACACATCAAGCAAATACGGATATGTGAAGACATTAAGCTTCAGCAGTTCGCGCAGGTTTTGTATGGCCGGAGGAATGCTGTCAAGGAAATGCTTTTTACGCTCGAAATACCCTCGGAAGCCGTAAGCGCCGAGCACCTGGAGCGTGCGGAACAATACAAAAAGGCTCAACCGTTCCACAAAATGACGTACAGAGGGAACTTCAGTATAAAGCTTCAACGAGTTGTAATACTCGTAAACAAGCTCTCGCCTGAGCTTATACGGATATCTGGCCGATGCCTGCCAAAGGAATGAAGCCAAGTCATAGTAATACGGCCCCTTGCGTCCGCCTTGGTAATCGATGAAATACGGACGGCCTTGGGCGTCGAGCATGACATTACGTGCCTGGAAATCACGGTACATAAAGCTGTCAGCCTTCTCCGCGACAAGGTCTTTCGCAAAGAGGCGGAAGTTGGCTTCAAGCTTCAGTTCGTGGAAATCAAGTTCGGCAGGCTTGAGGAAACAGTACTTAAAATAATTCAAGTCGAACAGCACGGTGTCCTCGTCAAACTCGGGTTGCGGATAACAATTGGCCCAGTCCAGTCCGCGCGCGCCACGTATCTGTATGTTAGGAAGCTCGCGAACAGTATTGACAAGCAACTGCTTCTCACGCTGGTTGTAGCGTCCGCCAGCCTCGCGTCCGCCGCTTATCGCACCGAACAGCGACACACGTCCAAGGTCTTCCTGCAAGTAACGAAGCTCATCGTCAGACACGGCAAGGATGTGCGGCACAGGAAGCTGGCGCTTCCTGAAATGCCCCGAAAGGTAAATGAAGGCATGGTCTTCGTCACGGCTTGTACCTATAACGCCTATGACAGAACCTCCATCAGCCCCCAATATACGGAAATACCGGCGGTTGCTGCCGGCTGTATCAAGCTGTTCCACGCCCGAAGGCGCCGAACCGCTCCACGACTTATATAAATCCAAAAGCTTCTGCATAGTTTACAACAATATATCGTCATCGTCGCCGCCACGTTTCTTGCGCTCATATTCAGCAAGCCAGCGGTCGAGCAATATCAATAACAGGATTATGCCGAGCGACATAAGCCACGACTTGGTGATGTAAAGCAGTCCGCCAGAAACGGCGATATACAGCACCCACTGCCACCATTTTATCTTGAAATCATTTACATCCATAATCTTACAATATGGCCGCATACGCAAGAAGCACGCACACAGGAACATGTCTGCAAAGATACGCAAAATCAAGGACAATGTAAAACAAAGGCTTCGATTTTTGATTTAGGTACAAACAAAAAAAATCGCATGTCGTCACGACAAGCGATTTTCAAAAAACAAACTACTTAAAAACTAATCTACTAAAACAAATCAAAAAAATATCTACTTTAGGATCTATTCGCTTTTTGTTCTTATTTTCACGTGCAAATTTATGTACTTTGGGCATAAGAAACAAATTTTTCATGCTAAAAATCATGCCATTCAAGCTAAAAACAACAAAAAAGAGGGAACCACATCGGCAGTGTCCCTCTTTTTGTTATCTTAGGATTACAATTTTACATCATTCCGCCCATTCCCGGATTGCCCATCGGCATTGCCGGTTTTTCCTCGGGCTTGTCAACTATGAGGCATTCTGTTGTCAGGAACATGCCGGCAATTGAAGCGGCGTTCTCAAGAGCAACACGGGCCACCTTGGCGGGGTCGATTACTCCGGCCTTGCGCAAGTCCTCGTATTCGTCGGTGCGTGCGTTGTATCCGAAGTCGCCTTCACCTTCGCGAACTTTCTGCACTACGACTGCACCTTCGCCTCCGGCGTTGGCTACAATCTGGCGTAGAGGCTCCTCGATGGCGCGTACCACGATGTTGATACCAGTCTGCTCGTCGGCATTGTCGCCCTTGACATCTTTCAGAGTGTCGAGTGCGCGGATGTATGTCGTGCCGCCACCAACTACTACACCTTCCTCGATTGCCGCACGTGTGGCACAGAGCGCGTCGTCTACGCGGTCTTTCTTCTCCTTCATTTCAACCTCGCTGTTCGCGCCTACGTAGAGCACTGCGACGCCGCCAGAGATCTTGGCCAGACGCTCCTGCAACTTCTCCTTGTCGTAAGAGCTTGTGGTGTTGGCAATCTCGTTCTTCAACTGAGCCACGCGGTCAGCGATGCACTGCTTGTCGCCAGCACCGTTAACGATGGTCGTGTTGTCCTTGGTAACGGTAACCTTGTCGCAGGTGCCGAGCATCTCCAGTGTAGCCTGCTCAAGCTTCAAGCCCTTCTCCTCGCTGATAACAACACCGCCGGTCAGTATCGCGATGTCTTCGAGCATTGCCTTGCGGCGGTCGCCGAAGCCGGGAGCCTTGACTGCGCAAATCTTCAATCCACCGCGCAGACGGTTTACAACGAGTGTTGTAAGAGCCTCTGAATCAACGTCCTCAGCGATTACGAGCAACGGGCGTCCGCTCTCTGCGGCAGGCTGAAGGATGGGAAGGAAGTCCTTGATGTTGCTGATTTTCTTGTCGTAAATCAGTATGTAAGGATTCTCCATTACGCATTCCATCTTGTCAGCGTCAGTTACGAAGTAGCCGCTCAGATAGCCGCGGTCGAACTGCATGCCCTCAACCACGTTGATATGGGTGTCGCGGCTCTTGCTCTCTTCGATTGTAATTACGCCGTCCTTGCTTACCTTGCGCATTGCGTCGGCGATGAGCTTGCCTATTTCCGGGTCGTTGTTTGCGCTGACGGTGGCAACCTGCTCAATCTTGTCATAGTTGTCGTCAACCTTCTCGGCGTTAGCCTTGATATAATCAACAACGGCAGCAACGGCCTTGTCGATGCCGCGCTTCAAGTCCATGGGGTTGGCACCTGCGGTGACGTTCTTCAGTCCTACGTTCACGATGCTCTGTGCAAGTATCGTAGCGGTTGTAGTTCCGTCGCCGGCATCGTCGCCGGTCTTGCTTGCCACGCTCTTAACGAGCTGTGCACCGGTGTTCTCGAAGTGGTCTGCCAGCTCAATCTCCTTTGCAACGGTAACACCGTCCTTGGTGATTTGCGGAGCACCGAACTTCTTTTCAATGATGACGTTGCGGCCTTTCGGGCCAAGTGTAACCTTCACTGCGTCTGCCAACTGGTCAACGCCCCTTTTGAGCAAGTCACGGGCGTCTACGTTATATTTAATCTCTTTAGCCATGATGTTTGATTTTTTTATTTTCTGAAGTTATAGAAGTTAAAGAAGTTACCGTTCACTGCGTTCACTCGGAAGTTATAGCCGAATGTATTGCTGCACGGCTCTTGGTAATGGCTCTAACTTCTATAACTTCTCTAAATTCCTTAAATTCTTGACTGTTACTTTTCAATCACTGCGAGCACATCGCTCTGGCGCATCATCAGGTATTTCTCGCCCTCAAACTCCAGTTCAGTGCCTGCATATTTGCCGTAAAGCACCTCGTCGCCTGCCTTCAGCACCATCTCTTCATCCTTGGTACCCTTGCCTGTGGCGATGATTGTGCCGTGAAGCGGTTTCTCCTTTGCAGTATCGGGAATGATTATTCCACCGATTTTCTCTTCTGCCGGTGCCGGTTTAACCAGCACCCTGTCTGCCAATGGTTTGATGTTCATAGTTCTATAGTTTTAATATTGTGTACTTAAATATGTTTGTCCGCACCCTTGGCGCGTCCGCCAACATTATAGCGAAAAGCGTGCCAAACGCCAGAATGTCACATTTGTCACCGTCATACTGACAGAATTGGCAGACATGTCACTGGCCGCGGTATGTCGAAGGCCACGGTTTCATCAACCGGCAACACACCATCCATCACACAATGTGTCAACGGAAAAGCTCTTCACCATTGCATTTTGTCATACAAAAAACTCCAACAAAAATCCACAAAACAGAAAAACACGGAGTAATAAAATGACAATTGAGGCATGAAAAAGGCACCGGGGAAGCACCATTTTATAAACTCATATATTACATTTCATGCGGTTTTGCCACAAAAAACGCCGTCAACACGCACGCCAAAGGTGGCAACCGGCGATACAAAAGACGGTCTTTGACATCTCAATTTGCCACATTTTGCACGCTGAAAAGCCGCAAGACATTGCACACATAAGCGCATTTGTCACATAAAGTCCTTGCTCGACGCACTTTACGCCTGCACACTTTTCACTGCAATATTTCCGCCCAAACGGTTTTGTTTTTCAAATAACGCATTCTCAAAGCGTCACGGCAATCAATGTGTAAGCATAACCAGTACTTTCGCCGACATTCAGTCAAAACGCCACCCATGCAAGCACAAAACACAAGCAACCGCCTTATGACATGAAAAAGCAGATACAACATGCCGTATTTGTCAGCGAAAACATGTAACTTTGCAGCCGTTTTACACAATCACGGCTTTACAACAAGTTTTCAGGTAACAACAGCAATGCAACAGAAAGAAGAAGAGAACGTACACGAGGCGTTGAAAGACGCCGCGATTTTTCTGGCCGAATACGCCGCAACGATGATGGCCGTAGGCGCACAGACATCACGGATACAGTACAACACGGTGCGCATGGCGCGCTCGTTCGGCTATCACATCAACCTGCTTATATTTCCAAAAACGTTGAGCATAACGCTTTTGGACGCCGACCACAACCGCTCTTATACGTATATAAAGAAGACACCGGCAATGGCGTTGAACTTCAAGGCCAACATGAAACTGTCGGCCCTGTCGTGGCGCGCGTTCGACAACAAGCTGCCGCTGAAGGAGCTTTGGCGGCTGTTCAAGATGATTGTGAAGGAGAAACGCGAAAGCCGGTGGACAGTGTTGCTGCTCGCCTCGCTCGCAAACGCCTGCTTCTGCCGCCTGTTCGACGGCAACCTGACATCTATGTGCATCGTGTTCGTAGCCACACTCGTGGGCTTTTTCATCCGTCAGGAGCTTACCCGGCGCAAGTTCAACCACCTTGCCCTGTTCGTAATCTGCGCCTTCGTATCGACAATGATTGGCGTTACAGACTATCTTTACTTCCACGGCGGCACGGAAGACATATCGCTCGGAACGTCGATGCTTTACCTTGTGCCCGGCGTTCCGCTGATAAACGGCGTGATGGACATCGTCGACGGCCACGCGCTCGACGGCATCGCGCGGCTCACCAACGCCGGCCTGCTGATAATCTGCATAGCCGTCGGCCTGTCGGCAACGGTCGTCATATTCGACATTGACCCGACAACGTTCACCAAGGTTGT
Source organism: uncultured Prevotella sp. (assembly GCA_900554545.1). Classification (GTDB taxonomy): domain Bacteria; phylum Bacteroidota; class Bacteroidia; order Bacteroidales; family Bacteroidaceae; genus Prevotella. Next base: position 13,168 of record USHW01000054.1, read on the forward strand.
GCGCCCTGACGTGGTGCAGGCGGCCATCGCCGACGGACTTTTTGCCGCCGTGGCCGGTGTCGGCTTCGCCATAATAAGCAATCCGCCGCGCAAGGCTCTGCTCATCTGCGCCCTGCTGGCCTGCATCGGGCACGGCATACGCTACTTCCTGATGCACCACACGGGACTGACGCTCGACCAGGTGACGGCCTCAATCATAGCGGGCTTCGTAATAGGACTGCTTGCCGTGCCGTTCTCAATGCGCATACATTGCCCTGCGGAGTGCTTCGCCTTCCCGTCACTGCTGCCTATGGTGCCGGGAATGTTTGCCTACAAGGCCGTCCGCGACCTGATAAACATAGTGCGCCTGCCCGACGAATACACAATGGAATACGTCTCACGCTTCTTCCACAACTCGTCACTCACTGTGCTGATTATGTTCGGCATGGTGGTAGGGTGCATCATCCCCATATTCATTTTCCACCGCCAATCGTTCTCGGTGACAAGAAACTGACAACTCCGGCCTGGCATAACAGCCAATCCGCAGCCGCAATATTCCCGACAAGCAGAAACAATATGTTCACAAACATAAAAATATCTGCTCGTCGGGAATATTTTATATACAAAAAACTTGCTTTTGTCTAAAACAACGTTTATCTTTGTAAACGTTGACACTAATCACTGAAACCATGAAACACATGTCTTTTATCATACCTGTTTTTATAATATTGGCGATGTCATGCTCGTCGAATGAACGGTCACATATCCCGTTCGTACAAACAAATGAAAAAGACATTGTTATAAAATATGTCCATGACACGATTTTAATCAATGACAAAATTTCTTTCATCAAAGTAAAAAACGAATATTATAATGTCATAAAAGACCAGCACGGCAAAATCACGCTATGGAACTTATGCCTGTCGTCGCTCCGTGACACGTCGTTCATCGTGCCTCATCACGTTCTTTTTCCATCAGGCATAGACTACAAGGTCGTAATAAAACGCGAAAAAGACAACCTGTACAGCACAACCAGATACTTAATCAACAATGACGACCTCACCCAGCCTTACACATTCTTTTTATACAAATACCTGTATGACAAGGACTACAACATAATTGAATACACGCATGTCAAGTCTGTTGAACTACTGCCCGAATGACTGCACTGCAATCACACTAAGTTACTTTAACCAATCAGAAACAATTAAACAGCAATACCATGAAAAGAACAGTTACCGCCATATTAGTTACACTTACACTATTTGGATGTTCAAAAAACGAGCGCACGGCAAGACTAACCGCACCGCCACACAACATGGTTGACATGATTACAGAGGCCGACACGGTATGGATAGTCCATAAAAACAGCCATAACAGCCAAAAGAACATTCATAAGTTGATAAGGTACGATAGCTGTTTTTATGAGATTTCTAACGGGCACAGGCACTTAATGATGTCAAACAAAAATACGAGGTATGCCTACACAGACAACGGAAACGAGTACTGTGTCAACATTTCAAAGTCGTCAGACGGACAGCGTGTCACCAACATATTCCGCACATCTCCTAATAATGCCGGTTTTCTTTATTCATATCACTACACAAAGGACTTCAAATTACTCAAAATAGAAGTTTCTGACACTGTCACGTACAAAAGACATTAAGCAAACGTGAGTTCGGTATAAGAAAACGATTGAAAAAGTTGTGGGAATGAAATATTTT
>USHW01000055.1 GCA_900554545.1 uncultured Prevotella sp.
GGTGTTTGCCACGAAAAGGTCCTCCTTTCGTTTTGCGCGCGGCGGCCTTTTGGTAACGCGTTGACGGTCAGTGCGTTAGCGGTTGTCAATATTCGTACAGGCGGACGTGCAGTATCTTGTTGTCGCCTGACGATATGCTGACGTGGCGGCCTTGGTGTGTCTGGTCGCCGTTGAGGCGGCGCAGGTACTTCATTGTGCCGTCTTCGCTGATGGCCACTTCGTCTACTGTGCCGATGCCGATGCGCTTTCCTGTGAACTTCTTGCCGTTTCCTGCGGTGTCGTCTTTACCTTGGCCTGACAGGGCAAAGCCGTCTTCGCCGAGCGCGTGGCTCTCTTCCTGCGCCTTTTCCGTTTCGGTCTGGAATTTTACCACTATTCCGTTGCCGGCCACAATGTAGTCGTTCTTGCCCAGCTTGATGATGATGCCTCCGCCTTCAGGCCATGTCTCGGCCTTTGCGCGTGCGTCCCAGGGCAGGGTGAAGTAGTGGTTGCAGGTCATTACAAGGCCTCCGTCGGTGATGTTACGCTCGTTGTCGGCCTTGTCAAAGAGCATTCCCCATGTTTTTTTAGCAGACAAGGCACGAGTTGACGAGTTGACAAGGGATTTTGCCTCGTTGCTTGTCTGCTTGTCTCTTGTTTGCTTTCCGATAAGCAGTGGTGCAAGCTGGTGAAGCACGGCGTAGCTTCCCTTTACCGAAGCCTTGTCGGCCGGTGCCGCAACGTCGATGGCGAAGGGGCAGAAGCCTACCGCATGGTGTTCGCCGAAGGTGTACATGGCGCGCACTCCGCTGTTCTCGCAACAGCGTGACTCGGGTATGAAGAGCGGATTTCCGGGCAGGTCGTACTGTGCCGCCCAGCTTTTGAAGCCGGTGTCGTATATGTCTGGTGAGAGCATCGCTATGCCCGGGGCTGCACACCGCCACATGTCGATGAGGTGGGCGAGCGGCCCTGCCGACGGATATTCGCCCGGTTTGCGCCCGCGGCTGTTGAGCGCGGCGTTGACATATAGCGGTAAGCTGTGTATGCCTTGTGCGCTTTGGGCGAGTTGCTCCACATATTTTGCGTAGTGGTAGGCCATGAACATCTCTTCGGTGTATATGTCGTCTCCGAACATTTCGGCCCATGTGCCGCCGCGCTTGAGCTTCTGCGCGAGTGCCTTGCGGCTGTCGGCTGAATATGTTTCGCTGCCGGTGAGCTTCTTCAGGGTGTAGGGATGCAGCGTCTTGGCGTGGCTTTCAAGGTATGAAAGCAGCTCTTGCGGCACGTCTGATGTGTACAGCTTTGTTGCTGCAGGCGAATAGTCGCGCGCGTTTTCAAGCATTCCTATCTCGTTTTCAACCTGAATCATGATGACGGTTGACTGCTCCTTGTCCTTTTCTGCGATGTATTGCAGCAGCTTGGTGAAGGCGTGGCGGTCGGCGTCAAGCACGTTCTTGGAGAACGCGCTGGCTATTTCCATGGGTTTGCCGGTGGCCGTCACGGCGCGCGGAAAGCGCTTAGTGTCTTCCTTGAACCATAAAGGTGCGTAGCAGCTCATCGAGTTTTTCCATGCGCCGAACCATAGGAAAACCACTTTCAGCTGGTTCTCGCGTGCCTTGTCGATGGTGCGTCCGATGAGCGAAAGGTCAAATTCGCCTTCGCGAGGCTCAATCAAGTCCCACTGTGCGGGCACGAGGACGGTGTTCAGTCCGAGGCTTTTCATCTCGGGCATTACGCGGTCGATGTCTTCAAAACACGTCGCGGCGGAGTTGCTCAGTTCGCCGCCGAGTATTAGCATCGGCTGTCCGTTGACGCTTATGTGTGTTCCGTTGGCGCCTTTTTCGAGCACGCTCTGTGCCGTGGCTGCAGCCGGAACGAATAGCGTCAGGGCGGCAAAAAGGGTTTTCAATAAGTTCTTTTGCATGGTTTTATTCTATTATTTGTCGTGAGAAAGAACTGAAATAACCGAGGCAGATGTTGCGCCATTCTTTCGCGTTGTCCACCTGTTCCTTCATCAGGCGGCTGACGTGGGCGAACCGCTCGTCGTCAACATACGGCCGCATAGTCTGCCATACGGCTGCGAACCGCTCCGCCTCGCTTACGCCTCGGTCGTAGTGCGCGCATAGGTTCTGCCACAGTGTCTTGCCGTTCTTCATCTTGTAGTTCCAGCTTACGTGGTGGAACCACAGCAGGTATTCCTCCGGACAGCTTTCAAGGCTGTTGTATATGCTGTCGTAAGGGTGGCGGTACTGGCTTACGGCGTCGGTTCCCGAACTTGTGCGGTCGAAGCCGATGCCTGCCGTGTCGGCCTTGTGGTAGTACACGGGACACCACTCTATTGGGAACTTCGGGTAGGAGCCTTGCGGCTCGGGACCGTAATGGTGGTCGGCCTTGAATATGTGGTGCAGGCCGAGGGGCATCATGTAGTCAACGCAGGCTTCGCGGCTGGCTTCCATGACTTCGGTCATGGGATTGACAAAGGCTGCCTCGTGCGTGAATGTCTGTTCAAGCCATTCGCGCGCTATGCTGTCCGATGATAGTTCGGAGTTCCACGCCAGGCGGCCGAAAGCGTACCAGTTGGCCTGCGAGAAGTGGTGGCCGCACCAGTTGGCGTCGTCGCCCGTGTTGGCAACTCCCGCTATTCCGCGCAGCTGTTTGGGGTTGACAAATTTGAAAAACTCCTTCCACATTGGGGCGAGATATACCAAGTGGCGGCTTTGTCCGAGGTATTCCTGCGTGATTTGCAGCTCAGCCCAAAGCGGCGTTTGCTTCATCTGGTCGAATATCGGGGCGTAAGGCTCGCGCGGCTGGAAGTCAAGCGGCCCGTTCTTCGACTGCAGTATGACATTCTTTGCGAACTTTCCGTCAAGGCCGTTGAACTCTGTCACGGCCTGCTTCACGCGGTCTTCACCCTCGTGGTTGCCGTAGACGAAGCTGCGCCACATCACTATTCCCTTGTGCGGTGCAAGCGCTTCGGCCAGCATGTTGGCTCCGTCGGCGTGGGTACGGTTGTAGTCGCCGGGGCCGGGTTGGCCTTCCGAGTTGGCTTTTACAAGGAAACCGCCGAAGTCGGGGATTTCCCTGTATATCTCTTTTGCCTTCTTCTTCCACCATGCCCTTACCTCGTTGTCGAGCGGGTCGGCGGTTTTCAGGCCGTCAAGCACCATTGGCGACGCGAAGTTTACTGCCAGGTAAGTCTTTATCCCGTAAGGGCGCAGCAGGTCGGCGATGACCTTCACCTTCTTAATATACTCAATCGTGAGGATGCTTGGCGATGCGTTGACGTTGTTCAGCACGCTTCCGTTGATGCCGATTGATGCGTTTGCCCGGGCGTATGTGGTGAGCCGTTCTTTCAGGTCGATGCTCATCGTGCCCTTGTCGCCGTTTATTTCCTCCCATTTCCAGATGCTTTTTCCTGCGTAGCCGCGCTCAACGCTGCCGTCAGGGTTGTCCCAATGGTTGAGTATGCGGTACTCGAAGTCAGGCTCGCTGTGCTCTTCTGCAATCACGCCGCTTGTCTGCTGCATCCTTAACAGCTCGTATGCGCCGTACATCAGGCCGGCACTGCGGCGCGCCTTGATTATTATCTCACCGTTTTTTGCGGCTTTTTCAATGGCAAATCCGTCGTTGTCGGGCATCTTGCCGTCTTTTTTCAGCGTCACGTCCCCTCCGTGCCAGTAAGCCGTAAGTTCGTTGACCGCGTTTTTTGCTACGGCGGAATTGTCGTTGGTCTTTATTCTCTCGGTATGCGTCATGCGCTGCATATCCAGCCAAAGGAGTGAACCGTCTTCGGCGTTTGAGGCAAGGCAGAATGTGGCTGCCGCCAATGCGGACATAATCCTCAACTGTATCATAATCTCACTGTTTGTTTATTTGTTTGTCATTGTTGTCTTTGCTTGCGTCTTTCCCTTTCTTGTCGGGCTTTACAGAGTTCGCATTCTTCTCGGCATATTCAGTCGGGGACATCCCGAAGTGCTTTTTGAATATGGTGGAAAAGTGTGTCTGGTTGTTGAATCCTACGTTATACGCCACTTGGGTGATGTTGATTTTCCCCTCGCAAATCAGCCTTGCGGCCTGCTCCAGGCGCAGGTTGCGTATGAATTCGCCTGCCGATATGCCCGTTATTTCCTTCATCTTGCGGTGCAGCTGGGCGCGGCTTATGCCTACGTCGTTGGTGAGTTCCTCGACGTTGAAGTCGGGGTTGGCAAGGTTCTTGTTGACGGATTTCATGATTCTTTCCATCAGCATGTCGTTGTTTCCCTTCACTTTGATTTGCTCCACCTTACCTTCCTGGTTCTGCGCTCCTGAGAATTTGCTCCTCAGATGGCGCACGCGGCCTACCAGGTGGTCAATCATGACGCGCAATTCTGCCATGTCGAACGGCTTGGGAAGATATGCGTCGGCGCCTTTCTTGAAGCCTTCAAGCCTGTCGGCGGCATCTGTCTTTGATGTGAGCAGTATCACAGGTATGTCGGAAATGAGGCTGTTGGCCCTGATGCTCTTCAACAGTGAGATGCCGTCCATGACCGGCATCATGATGTCGGAGATAACCAGGTCGTACTGGTTTGACAGCAAAGCCTGCAGGGCTTCCTTGCCGTTCGGCACGCCGGTGAACCTGTACCATTCGCCAAGTTCGCCGCATACGTAGTTCAATATTTCCGTGTCGTCATCTACCAGAAGTATCCTGTAGCTCTTGCTTGCGTGGTGCTTTTGCGTGTCGGCCTGCGGCTCTTGCTGTGCAGGAGTCTCGTTGACAATCTCTTCAGGCTTCAGGTGCTTGTTGCCTGTGGGCAGTGTTATTGTCATCAGTGCGCCTTGTCTGCCGTCGGTGCGGTTTGACGCTTTGATTGTGCCTCCGTGCATTTTGATAAGCGTGCGGCAGAGGTTTAGCCCTATGCCGGTGCCTGCCGACTTTGTGCCTGCCGTGTTCTTGCCTTGGTAGAAGCGGTCGAAAAGCTTTTCCGTGTTCTCTCCGTTGAAGCCGATGCCAGTGTCGGCTACTTCTATTTTCACGTTTTCGCCGTCGTTTTTCAGCGTTATGCTGATTTCGCCTCCGTCCGGAGTGAACTTGAAAGAGTTTGACAGCAGGTTCTGTATCACCTTCTCAAAGTTTGTGCGGTCAATCCATGCGTAAACATCCCCGTCGTTTCTTACGGTCAGGTTTATGCCGTGTTGCCGTGCGCTGCTCTGGAACATGGCCGTTACTCCCTTGGCAAGCGCGGTGAGGTCGGTGTGCTGGCAGTGCAGGTGCATTTGTTTTTTGTCGATGCGCCTTTCGTCGAGTATCTGGTTGACGAGCAGCAACAGCCTTTGCGCATTGTGGTCGATGGTCTCGATGTCGGCACGGCTTTCCTTGTCGGTAATCCTCTGTTTCAGCTTGTTGAGCGGCCCGATGATTAGCGTTAGCGGCGAGCGTATGTCGTGTGTGGCGTTGATTAGAATGCGCATCTTGGCTTCTTCAAGCTCTTCGCGCTTGTTCTTCTCATACTGCCACATGGCGTATGCCACGATGCTTATTATCGCGGCGATGTAGAACAGCCATGCCGTTGTGGACGAATACCACGGGTCTCTTACCGTGATTGTTATCTTCTTGGTTTCTTTGGAGTATTTTCCGTTACACTCGGCTCTTACGTAAACCTCGTATTTTCCGGGCTTCAGCTCGTTGAACTGGATAGAGTTCGAGCCGTCCCTCACGGTCTGCCACTCCTTGCTGTCGTTTATTCTGTACTGGAACTTTATCTCGTTAGTGTGCTTGAAGTTGAGCAGCGAGAATTCCAGCTGCATCATGTTGCTGGTGTACGGCACTTCAAATTTGTCCTTGAAGCTGAACGTCGGCTTTCCGTTTACAATGAAGTTGGTGAGATACACCTTGTCCATCTCGATTGTGCTGTTCTTCACATTCTCGGGATAGAACACCGTTATGCCGTCGTTCGCGCCGAAGGCTATGCGGTCGTCGGCAGCCTTTACCGCCGCGCCGAGCACGTATTCATGGTTTGACAGGCCGTTGCCGCTGATGTGGCTGATGAAGCTTTGCTCGGTCTTGTCGTACATCAGTATGCCCCGCGAGGTGCTGAGCCAGATGTCGCCGGCCTTGTCTGTCACGATGCCGTACACCGACCTGTCGCGCAGCTTCTCCGAACCGGGGAAGAGGCTTATCTTTCCTGTCTTCCTTGAATACGTGTACAGGCCGTTGTTAGTGCCTATCAGCACGTTGCCGCCGCGCGTCTCGCAGAACGAGAGACTCTGCATTCCGGGCAGCAGTTCGGCTTGTCCCAACACTTTGAAGTTGAAGTTCCGCGTGTCCATGCACGACATTCCGTTTGACGTTCCAATCCAAAGCAGGCCGCGGCTGTCTATGAACAGGGCTTTTATCCAGTTGTTGCAGATGGTGCCGAGGTGTCTGCGGTCGGTCATGCTGAATTTTGTCTGGCGGCCAGTCCGCGTGTCGTATATGCACAGGCTCTTGCCGTAGTCGCAGATGTAAAGGCGGCCTTTGCCGTCGTCGGTTATGCAGTTGATGTCAAATCCGCCGTATTCGTTCTTCTGCTCATACGTCCCGTTGTACGGGTTATACGAGTATAGGGCGTTTTCCGTGCACAGCCAGTAGCTGCCGTTCTTGGCTTTGTAGATAGTGCTTGCGCCGTAGGGCGAGCTGGGATGGGCCGTGATGCGGCCTTGCTTGTTGAAGATGTACACGCCGGCTTTCTGCACAATGGCGAGTATGTCGCCGTTGTTGCCTGCCGAGATTGACGACAGTCCGCTGCCGAGAAAATACCTTTGAGAGGTGAAGTCCCATTTGCTGAAGGCGTCTTTCTCGTTGTTCAGCATATACACGCCGCGCTTGTAGCAGCTTATCCAGATGTTTTTGTCCTTGTCTTCCAGTATGTCGTTGATGTTCGACGTTGACAGGTCGAACGCCCTGTCCTTTGTTTCCACCTGCTGCAGCTTCTTGCTGCCGCGCGGTATCATCATCAGTCCTTTGCCCGATGTGCCTATGTAAATGTTGCCGTCGTGGTCGGCTATGGCTTTCCTTATCGACACGTTGCGGTTGAGCAGGCTCATGTCGTAGTCGGCCGTGGTGAATTTGCCGGTGCCGTAGTCGTACCTCATTATGCCGTACAGGCACACTACGATGAACCCCTTGTCGTCAGTGTCGATGAAGCTGACGGCCGAACCGCATGACAGTTTGTATTCCTTAATCTCTTTCTGTTTGTCGTTGTGGCTGGCTCTTGCCACCTGTTGCAGGTGGTTTGACAGCCAGATGTCGCCGCGCCTGTCGATGAACAGCCTGCTTGAGAACTTGTACTTGCTGTTCCAGCCAAGCCGCTCGTCGGGCGTTATGACGTCGGTGCCGGCCTTGATTACAAACAGTCCGTAGCCGGCCGTGCCTATTATGATGTCGCCGTTGTGAGCCTGCTGTATGTCCTGCACCCTCGGCTTCAGCCCGCTGGGAAAGCTGTAGTGCCTGAAGCTGTTGCTCTCGGCGTCGTAAGTCATCAGTCCCAGCTCGCAGCCTATCCACAGGCGGCCTTGCTTGTCAGGCAGAACTTTGGTTATGTCGTTGCTTGCAAGCGATGTGGAGTCCCTGTCGTCAAGGTTGTCTTTCAAGTAGTTGGTAAAGCGGTAGCCGTCAAACTTGTTCAGACCGTTCTCCGTTCCTACCCAGATGTAGCCGTACTTGTCCTGGCTTATGCAGCTGATGAGGCTGCTTGAAAGCTCGTCGGCGGTGTACAGGCGGCCGCTGTCGGCCATAGCCGTGACGGCGGTCAGCAGGCAGGCGGCCAGCGTCGTTATTACGCTTTTAATCCGAATTTTCTTTCGGGGGGGGTAATTTGTAACATTTCGCATGAATATTGTTTTAATCCGTCTGTGCCGGCAGTGTTTTCATTGCTTGTCTGTAACCGTTTGGGCGGTGTTTGCTTACGGTTCAATATGTGGCCTTTCGGCCTGCAAAAGACCGTCTTTTACGTGGTAAAAGGCCATGTTTTGCAAGCCGGAAGGCCATGTGTTGTTTGTTCGTTGTTGCGTACTTGTGCAAGCGTTGTGTTCTGTCAGCAGGTTATTATCAAGTGCGAAGTTAATAAATTGCTTGTAAAACAGCAAGTATTTTCATCCAAAAAGTTATTTACCCGGCTTTGTACGCTCTTTTTCTGATGCTTCCATGAAGAGGTATGACGGCTTGTAACCGCCCATGTCTACTACTATTTTCTCGAACACAATGCCCGGGTCGTTGGGCGTGACGGTAAGCTCGTGTATGCCGTCATGTCCGCCGTTGAAGGGCAGTGTGACCGTGCTTTCCACCACGCGGCGCGCCACGGTGGGGTAGTACACGGTGTATGTGTTGCCGTTTTCTTCGTTCAGGTTGTGGTTGAAGTTTACAGTCTGCGGCTCGCCTCCGTCCAATGCGACGCTGTATGTAAGTCCGCCCTTGTCGAGGTAGTCGAGCGTCGACTTTACCACAATGTGTACTTTCACGCTGCTTGCGCCGTTGCCGGCCTGCTGTGGGGCGGTGAAGCGGTAAGTCAGCGACGCTCCGTCAACGGGCTTTGTGTATGGTTGCAGCGATATTCCGCTAAGCGTGCGTCCCATATATGGTATGACCGTCCACTCCGCCTCGCCGGCGTCGGCCTTGCTGAAATAGTGCTCCGCCTCCATTGCCACATATCCGTCGGCCGCCTTGTGGGTGAAGCCGCCGTGCGTGTCGCCGTCGATGCGGAACACTTCGGGCATCATGTCGCGCTCAAAGTCGTCGTTCCAGCCGGTGTAGCCGATGTGCTTCTGTGTCATCATGCCGTTCCATTTGCCTCCGGCAATGTCGTGGTTGTACTGTGCGCAGAGCATGGAGTCGCGCCTGAAAGCCTCGGCCACGCGGTCGGCCCAGAGGTTTGCCGCCGGGTCGCCCAGCTTGTACAGCTTGTTGTTAATTGCCTGCGCGTAGTACATCTGGTAGAGGTTCGACATGGCCTGGACGGGGAACAGTATCACCTCGCGGTATGTGTCGCGGTATTCCTCGGGCAGGGTTATGAACTGGCGCAGGGCTTCCGCCTCAAGCCGCATGTACTCGTCGGCCACCTGCCTCCACTCGCCCGTTTCAAGGTTATACGTGTTTTTGTCCAACAGTTCGGCCGTAACTCGCCCGTTGTATTTAAGGTACAGGTTCAGTATCCGTGCCGCTTCTTCGGCCTGTGCGTCGCCGAACTGCTGACGGCAGAAGTCAACCGTGTGCGCCATGACGTTGTGGGCGGGATGCTTCTTAGGCTCCCACGCCATGTCCATGAACAGCGATATGGCATACTCCATTGGCTTGAGGTCGCCCACGTTGAGTATCCACAGGCGGTCAATGCCGTGGTCGTAGGCCAGGGTAAGCTGCTCGCACATGTTCTGCGGCGGCGTGTTGCACAGCCATTTTGAGTTTCTCGGACCGCCGACGTAGTCAACATGGTAGTAAAGTCCCCATCCGCCTTTGCGCTTGCGCTCTTTTGCAGTGGGCACGCGCCTTACGTTGCCCCAGTTGTCGTCGCACAGAAGCAGCGTCACGTCGTCGGGCACTTTCAGCCCGTTCTCGTAGTATCCGAGCACTTCCTTGTACAATGCCCACACCTGTGGACGCTCCTTGGCCGGACGGCCGGTCACGTCGCTGATGATGCTACGCTGGTTGTCTATGATTTTCTGCATCAGCTTCATCATGCGCTGGTACTGTGGCACGAACTCGTGGTCTTTGCCTTCCTCGCCTCCCATGGGCGCGTCGCCGTCGCCGCGCATGCCTATGGTGATGATGTCTTCAGTATTCTTGGCGCGCTCCATGCCCTTGCGGAAGAAGCTGTCGATGGTTTCCTGGTTCTTGGCATAGTCCCAAACGCCGTACTTGTCGCGGTTGCGCGCCCATTCCTGGTGGTTGCGAGCCATAGGCTCGTGGTGAGATGTGCCCATGATTACGCCCATCTCGTCGGCCGTCTTGCTGTTCAGCGGGTCGTCGGCATAGAAAGCCCAGCCCCACATCGCCGGCCAAAGGAAGTTGCCCTTGAGGCGGAGTATCAGTTCGAAAACCTTGGCGTAGAAGTCGTGGCCGCCGTAATCGGTGCCGAAAGTGTTTTTCACCCATGTCGTGAGGCACGGCGCCTCGTCGTTCAGGAATATGCCGCGGTAACGCACGGCAGGCTCTCCGTCGGTGTACACACCTTTATTTATATATATGCTCTCGTGCCTTTCGATGGGTGTGTCGGCCCAGTAGTACCACGGAGAAACGCCAATCTGGCGCGACAGCTCGTATATTCCGTATATGGTTCCGCGCCTGTCGCTGCCGGCGATGACGACCTTCCCGCCAATGGTCGTTATTATATATTTCTCACGTTTGCCTTTCAGGGCGGCCTTGTCGATGGCGTTCGACTTCACCATTTTGTCTATTTCGGCGGAATGTCCGATGGTGCCTACAATTATTTCGGCATCGGTCATTGTGGTGGTGGTTGTTTCCGCTCCGCACACCTTGTTGATGTCGGAGGCGAGGTTGTTCGCCGCAATTGACACTCCCTTGCAGTCGTTGGCATCCACGTATATTGATATTTTGCCTTTGCCGTTCAGCTTCAGGTCGCCCGACTTGAAGCTTACGAAACGTTTTGCGGCGTCCGACGATGTCGGCGCAAGCAATAAAATCAAAGTGGAAATAATAGTTACAATGTGTTTCATGATGGTTGATTTTTTTGCAAAAATAAGTATATATGAATGATTTTAACGAGTGATTTTGTTGAAATAAATCATAATGAAACAAATTGAAACGTAATAGCTACAAAAACTATTGCGCTTTATGTGAAAAAAGGAGTACTTTTGCAACATAGCTCGGGTTGGTCGTCGTGGTGTGCATTGACGCTTTCTCCGCAGGGCTTTATCATGAAAACTGGCCTGAAAGGTAAGTGCCCGCTTTTCGGTAATGGGCGGGTGATGCCGGCCGGAACGCATGCCGTCCGCGTATAAACGGCGGGATGCGTTGGATGGCGGATGTTTTTTACACTTAATAAGATATGCAAAACGAAATGAAAACACAGCCCGAAAGCCATGAGGCGAAAGGGTTTTACAAGCTGTCATGGGTACAGAGGATAGGCTTCGGGTCGGGTGACTTGGCCCAAAACCTGATTTATCAGACAATATCCATGTACCTGTTGCTGTTCTACACAAATGTCTTCGGCCTTAACCCCACGTCGGCGGCGTTCATGTTCCTGCTTGTCCGCATTGTGGATGTCCTGTGGGACCCCGTTGTCGGTACGTTTGTCGACAAGCATAACCCGAAGCTCGGCAAGTACAGGTCGTACCTCGTGCTCGCCGGAATACCGTTATGCGGCTTTGCGATATTGTGCTTCTGGAATGGCTTTTCTGGCTCGTTGGCCTACGCATACATTACTTATGTGGGCATGTCGATGCTGTACACATTGATAAATGTGCCTTACGGGGCGTTGAATGCGTCATTGACGCGTGATACAAATGAAATCACCGTGCTCACGTCTGTACGTATGTTCATGGCTAATGCAGGCGGACTTGCCGTAGCTTACGGCATCCCCATGATTGTGGCGGCTCTGTCTCCGGACGGCAAGATGAACTCAAAGGACTCCGGGGATGCGTGGTTTACCACGATGGTTATTTACGCTTTGGTAGGTCTTGTGCTGCTTGTCTTCTGTTTTTCACAGACAAAGGAGCGTGTGGTGATGGACAAGTCGGAGGCCGCCAACGTAAAGGTGAGCGACCTTTGGGTGGAGTTCAGCCGCAACAGGCCGCTCAGGATACTCGCTTTCTTCTTCATTACGGCCTTCGCGATGACGTCTGTAGGCAACGCCGCAGGTTCGTATTACATGATTTACAACGTTCATGCCGATGCCGGACAGGTGGCCAACTTCATGGCGTTAGGCTCTATCCCGGCCTTCATTTTCATGCCCATGGTGCCTGCAATAAAGCGTAAGGTGGGCAAGCGTGGGATGTTCTACATCTTCCTTTCGGTAGCTATTGTGGGAATGGCTTTGCTGTATGTGATATCTGTCATACCGGCTTTGCGTTCGCAGATGTGGCTCGTTTATGTGGCGCAGTTTGTCAAGTCGACCGGCGTGATAGTGGCAACCGGGTATATGTGGGCGCTTGTTCCTGAAGTTATTTCATACGGAGAGTACACCCATGGCAGGCGTATTTCAGGCATAGTGAATGCCCTTACAGGCATATTCTTTAAGGCCGGAATGGCTCTCGGAGGCGTTGTGCCCGGATTGGTGTTGGGTCTTGTCGGTTTCGACCAGAACAACACAGTGTCCCAGTCGCCGTTGGCCGAGCAGGGAATACTCTGGCTTGTGGCCGTTATTCCTGCGTTGTTGCTCATCCTTGCGATGTTCATCATATCGAAATATGAGTTGAGCGACGAGGTGATAGATAAGATTAACATGGAAATTGAGCAACGTACTAAAAATTGAAACGTACATGAATAAGAGTTTTTTGCTGGTTACAGTATGCGCAGCTGCATGCTTGGTACCGTCTGATGTTGTTGCAGCTGACACCCTGAAGGATGTGCTCGGCAAGTATTTCACAGTTGGTGCGGCGGTGAATGTCGACGTTGTGTGGGGCAGGAATACCGCCGAAGCCAAGATTGTAACCGACAATTTCAACTCCATTGTGGCTGAAAACTGCATGAAAGGTGAGGAAATACATCCTGAGGAGGACACGTATTTCTGGGATGATGCAGACCGCACGGTCAAGTTTGCAGAGGACAATGGACTCGAGATGATAGGGCACTGCCTTGTTTGGCATTCGCAACCGCCGAAGTGGATGTTCACCGACGAGAAGGGCGATACTGTTTCGCGTGAGGTTCTTATAAGGCGTATGCGCGACCATATTACTACCGTCATGACAAGATACAAGGGGCGGATTAAAGGCTGGGACGTGGTAAACGAGGCTGTGAACGATGACGGCACAATGCGTGAAACACCTTATTATAAGATAATAGGGCCTGATTATATTGAGCTTGCATTCAAGTTCGCGCATGCCGCCGACCCTGATGCGGAGCTTTATATCAACGACTATGCCATGGCGAAGCCCGGCAAACGTGCCACAACGTGCAGGATTGTCAGGGATTTGAAGGCGAAGGGATGCCGTGTCGATGCTATCGGAATGCAGTCACACAACGGGTACGATTATCCCGACTTGAAGGAGTATGAGGCTTCCATCGACTCCTTTGCGGCATGCGGCGTAAAGGTGATGATGACCGAACTTGACCTCAACATGCTGCCCAACCCCGAGAGCTTCAGCGGCGCGGAGATAAGCCAGAACTTCAAGTATGACGAGAAATACAATCCGTACAAGAACGGGCTGACACCCGAGGCGGAACGGCTTTTCGAACAGCGTTACCTCGAAATGTTCAAGATTTATTACAGGCACCGCCACCAGATATCACGTATCACCCTTTGGGGCGTGACCGACGCTACTTCGTGGCTTAATGATTTCCCGGTTCTCGGGCGTACTAATTATCCGTTGCTGTTCGGCCGCGACAACAAGGCCAAGCCCGTTGTAGCCAAGATTATAGAACTGTTCAAGCAGTGACGGCAACTTATTAATGGGGCATGGGGCGGCTTTACGCGGAAGGCGTGGCCGCTGCCAGCCCCGTTTTCCCATATCGAATAAACCTAAACACCTATCTATTATGAACAAAGCAAGGTATCTTTTCCCGAGTGATTACATGGCAGACCCCTCTGCCAACGTGTTTAACGGCAGGTTGTATATCTATCCTTCGCACGACTGGGATTCGGGCGAAGCCTTCGACGACGATGGCGGACACTTCCAGATGAAGGATTATCATGTGCTTTCACTTGACGACGTTGAGAACGGCGAAGTTGTCGACCATGGCGAGGTTCTTGCCGTGAAGGACATTCCTTGGGCGAGCCGTCAGCTTTGGGACAACGACGTTGTGGAGAAAGACGGCAAGTATTATATGGTATTTTGCGCCAAGGACAAGAACGGGGTATTCCATCTCGGAGTGGCCGTTGCCGACCGTCCCGAAGGGCCTTTCACGCCGCAGCCCGACCCGATACGCGGCTCATATTCGATAGACCCGTGCGTGTTCAAGGACGACGACGGCTCTATATATACATATTTCGGAGGCATCTGGGGCGGCCAGCTGCAGCGTTACAAGGACAACCAGGCGCTCGGCGTAGAGCATCTGCCTGAAGGCGATGAGCCGGCTTTGCCCGGACGTGTGGTGAAAATGGCCGATGACATGCTCCAGTTTGCCGAAGAACCGCGCGCCGTGCTCGTTGTTGACGACAACGGGGAACCGCTTAAGGCAAGTGACCCTCACAGGTTTTTCGAGGCGTCATGGATGCACAAGATGAACGGCAAGTATTATTTCTCTTACTCTACCGGCGACACTCACTTCCTGTGCTACGCCGTAGGCGACAATCCTTACGGCCCCTTCACATACAAGGGAGTAATACTTGAGCCTGTGGTGGGATGGACAACACACCATTCAATCGTTGAGTACAAGGGCAAATGGTACCTGTTCCACCATGATTGCGTGCCGTCAGAGGGCAAGACATGGCTGCGCAGCGTGAAGGTGAAAGAGCTTGACATCGACGCCGACGGCAACATAAAGACGATGAAGAGCGAATAAGAAAACCCTTGAATAATACTATCTTAAACATTTTACGGCCACGACGGGCAATCCGGTCGTGGCCGTTTCTGCAATATGCAGCCTTTTGCAACGCGGAAGGCCGCATATTGCATGATGAAAGACGGCCTTTCGCACTGCGAAAGGCCGTCTTTTTCAACGCAGCCGGGTTGTTTG
>USHW01000056.1 GCA_900554545.1 uncultured Prevotella sp.
GAGACTTATAAAAAAGATTAACAACAAACTATGCACTTAGTTGCGGAATTAAGGGTAAGCAAGGCCGACATCGCCGCCTCCATACTGCACGCCGTTGCCGTGCAGACCGTCGTTACGCTGGCCCACGGCTGCGAAATCAAGCCGCCCGTGCTGATGTGCGGCGGTCCGCTGACGTTCCTTCCGGCGCTGCGCAAGGCGTTCAAGGACTATCTTTCGCTCTCTGACGATGACATAATACTGCCTGAAAATGGCGCATTGTTGCCGGCATTGGGCGCGGCTCTTTCCGTTGACGACGGCGAACAACCGCGCAATTTGCCCGGTTTCATCGAAGCGATAGCCGCTTCCGGCACAGGCAAAGGCCGCAACGACAACGCCCTGAAGCCTGTGTTCGGCGGCGAAGGGGACTATTCGGCGTGGCTCGGACGCATGTCGCGCCACAAGGTTGAGGCCGCCCGGCTGGGCAAAGGGGTGCAGGATGTGTACATAGGCATCGACTCTGGCTCAACCACCACTAAGGTTGTGGTTACCGACACGTCGTCGCGTGTGCTCTATTCATATTATTCCGCCAACAAGGGAAACCCCGTAAAGGCGGTCGAGGAGGGGCTTCTGAAACTTCAGGAGGAGTGCCTCCGCGTCGGCGCTACGCTTTACGTAAAGGGCAGTTGCTCCACAGGCTACGGCGAAGACCTTGTCAAGGCCGCCTTCAAACTTGACGGTGGCATCGTCGAGACGATAGCGCATTACATGGCGGCGCACAGCCTCGACCCAGACGTTTCGTTCATCCTCGACATCGGCGGACAGGACATGAAGGCCATGTTCGTGGCCAACGGCGTTATCGACCGCATCGAAATAAACGAAGCCTGCTCGTCGGGCTGCGGCTCGTTCATCGAGACTTTCGCCAAGACCTTGGGCTATACGGCCGCCGAGTTCGCCTCGTTGGCATGCCGTGCGGAGGCTCCGTGCGACCTCGGAACACGCTGCACGGTGTTCATGAACTCGAAAGTGAAGCAGGCTTTGCGTGAAGGCGCCACCGTGGCCGACATCGCCGCTGGCCTGGCTTACTCCGTTGTGAAGAACTGTCTGTACAAAGTGCTCAAGCTAAGGGACGTGTCCCAGCTTGGAAAACATATCGTGGTGCAGGGCGGAACGATGCGTAACGACGCCGTGGTGCGCGCCTTGGAGCTGCTGTCGGGCGTTGAAGTGGCGCGTTGCGACATGCCCGAACTGATGGGAGCATACGGCTGCGCCCTCTACGCCAAGCGTTACAGCCGCAGAGGAGTGAGGCTTGACGACATGCTGGCGAAGGCCGGCTACACCTCGCGGACGCTCCATTGCAAGGGCTGCGACAACCAGTGTCTCGTTGTGCGCTACCGTTTTGACAACGGACAGGACTACTTTTCGGGCAACCGTTGCGAACGGGTGTTTGCCAACGGAGGCGGAGACAAGGCGGAAAAGGGCATGAACGCCTACGAAAAGAAAAACAGCCTGCTCTTCGACCGCGAGCCTGTAAAGGGCACACCGGCCGTTACCATAGGCATTCCCCGTTGCCTTAACATGTACGAGGACTATCCTTTCTGGCACACGCTGTTCACCAATTGCGGGATAGGAGTGCGCCTTTCGTCGCTCTCCGAGTTCGCAAGCTACGAGCAAAGTGCGTGCATGGTGATGTCTGACAACATCTGTTTCCCGGCCAAGTTGGTGCACAGCCATGTGCAAGACCTCATCGACAGCCGCGTTGACCGCATCTTCATGCCGTTCGTTGTTTATGAACGGCAGGACGGCGGACAGAACAGCTACAACTGTCCGATTGTCACCGGCTATGCCGAAGTTGTCAAAGGAGTGCAGGGCGGGGGAGTACCCATCGACTCGCCTACCATCAGTTTCAAGGACAAGAAGCTGCTTTTCAAACAGTGTTGCGCATATCTTGCCACGCTTGGGATTGACGACAACACCGCAAGCCGCGCCTTCAGCCGTGCCTGCAACGCTCAAGACGCATACGTAAAGGACATTGCCGGATACAACGCCTACATCCTGCGGAAAGCCAGGGAGAAAGGAGCGATGGCGATACTCCTTGCCGGAAGGCCTTACCATGCCGACATGTTGATACAGCACGGCGTGTCTGACATGCTGGCTGACATGGGCGTTTACGTGCTCACCGACGACATTGTAAGGGGACGGAAAAGCGTCATCGACGATGCGCATTACCTGCCCCAGTGGGCTTACCCCAACCGAATCATGGAGGCGGCGAAGTGGTGTGCCGGGCAGGATGGCGTCGAGTTTGTCGAGATGACGTCGTTCGGCTGCGGACCGGACGCTTTCCTCACCGACGAGATACGCGACATGCTGATGCGCCACGGCAAGGCTCTTACCTTGCTGAAGCTCGACGACATAAACAATATAGGCTCGATGAAGCTGCGTGTACGCTCGCTTATGGAGAGCCTGAAACTCGCCGGCGACGGCGGCAAACGCGGCAGGGAAGAGGGCAGGTTTGTGACTACTCCCGAGTTTGACAGCGCCTGCCGGGGCCGCAAGATACTTGTTCCTTACTTCACACCGTTCATCTCTCCGCTCATCCCCGCCATCATGAAGGTGGCCGGATACGACGTTGAGAACCTGCCGTTGAGCGACACCGAGTCGTGCGAATGGGGCTTGAAGTTCGCCAACAACGAAGTATGCTACCCGGCGACGCTCATCGTCGGCGACATAATAAAGGCGTTCGAGAGCGGAAAGTACGATCCTGCCACTACCGCAGTGGCCATGACCCAGACCGGCGGACAGTGCCGCGCGAGCAGCTATGTCGCGCTGATTAAGAAGGCGCTGGTCGATGCCGGTTACGGCTCAGTGCCCGTAGTGGCGTTCACTTTCGGCGGTTCCATCGGCAACAAGCAGTCGGGTTTCCGCGTCAACTGGCTGAAACTGCTGCCCATCGCGCTGTATTCCGTGCTTTACAGCGACTGCATCGCCAAGTTCTATTACGCCACCGTGGTGCGCGAAAAGAAGCCGGGGCAGGCCGCAAGGCTGCGCGACTTGTACCTTCAGGCCGGCGAGAGCCTCATACTTGAGGGCCGCCACGACGACCTTTTGAGCTATCTCGGCATGGCGGCGGTGGAGTTTGACAACGCATGTTCCGACCGCGTGTGCCCCAAGGTGTGCGTGGTGGGCGAGATATTCCTCAAGTTCAACCCCTTCGCCCAGAAGAACGTGACCGACTGGCTCATATCCCAGGGCGTTGAGATAGTGCCTCCGCTGCTGCTCGACTTCTTCATGCAGAGCTTCGTCAACAAGCGCGTTGACGAGCAGGAGCACATCAGCCGCAAGACCGTTGCCAGCTTCATCTACGGCATAATGTACAAATATATCCGCAAGCACATCGACCGTGTGAACAAGTCCGCATCCGCTTTCCGCCATTTCACGCCGTTCAACGACATCTTTGCCGAGGCCGACGAGGCGCGCAAGGTAATCACCCTGAGCGCCCAGTTCGGTGAAGGCTGGCTGCTTCCGGCTGAAATCATGTCGTGCGCAAGGCAGGGAGTGCGCAGCGTTGTCAGCCTGCAGCCGTTCGGTTGCATAGCCAACCACATCGTCTCCAAGGGCATAGAGAAGAAGATTAAGGCGTTTTTCCCCGACATGAACATACTCTCGCTCGACTTCGACAGCGGCGTGAGCGATGTCAACATAACCAACCGTCTGCTCCTGTTTATCGACAACCTGCGTGACGATACGCAGCATAAGGCGTAACCGCTTGACATCCAGTGAATTGCAAAAGGCCGTGTTTCGCATTGCGAAACACGGCCTTTTGCCTTGCGTTTTACGGTCTTTTGCAATGTGAAAGACCGTAAATGAAAAACCCACCCCAGCCCTCCCGAAGGGAGGGAGCTTGATTACCTGTTTTTATTTTGTTGCAAATGAGGCTCTCGGTAATTGTCATGCCGCACGCCGATGCGGCATCCAGAAAAGAAAAAGTTTGTCAAAAGAAATTGGTTGCATTGCCATTTGCCTTTGCATTTACAAGAAAAAGGAGTATTTTTGCATATTGTTAAAAAACTGACGGATAATGGACGTAAAGATTGACGAGAGCTGGAAAAGCCGCATCGGAGCAGAGTTCGACAAGCCTTATTTCGCCGCTTTGGCGGCCTTTGTACACGACGAGTACCGTCGGGGCAGGTGTTATCCGCCGGGGCGGCTCATCTTCAACGCCTTCAACCTGTGCCCGTTCGACCGCGTGAAGGTTGTCCTGCTCGGCCAGGACCCCTACCATGAGCCGGGGCAGGCTCACGGCTTGTGCTTCTCAGTGAATGATGGAGTGGTCTTTCCGCCGTCGCTCGCCAACATATTCAAGGAGATACACGACGACACCGGGGCGCCAATTCCGCAGAGCGGAAACCTCACCCGGTGGGCGGAGCAGGGCGTGCTGATGCTCAACGCCACGCTGACCGTGCGCGAACATGCCGCCGGAAGCCATCAGCGTCACGGCTGGGAGGAGTTTACCGACGCCGCAATCAGCGCAGTGTCGGCAGGCCGCGAGCACGTGGTGTTCATCCTCTGGGGCAGCTATGCGCAAGGCAAGGCACCGCTTATCGACACCTCGCGCCACCTCGTCCTGCGCTCGGCCCATCCCTCTCCGCTGTCAGCCTACCGCGGTTTTTTCGGCAACCATCATTTCAGTCTTGCCAACCAGTATCTTGAAAAGTACGGCATGGAGCCGATAAAATGGTAGATTTTTTAATTCATAATTCACAATTCATAGTTCATAATTGGGCATACGCCATTGTCATTAATGATAACCGGATGTTTACAACGGCGTCAGCCGAATTATGAACTATGAATTGTGAATTATGAATTGTCCAAATGTGAATTATGAATTACCAAAGTTCTATCCTTCAAGTGGGCGACGTTCTCCTGTCGTCCGACATAATAACGGAGCGCTTTTGCTGCGACCTTGATGCTTGCAAGGGCGCGTGTTGCGTCGAGGGCGAGGCCGGAGCACCTGTCAGTCTCGATGAAATCGGCGGAATTGAAGCCTCTCTCGACGAGGTGTGGCCGCAGATGTCGGCCGGTGCGCAGGCTGTGGTCGACCGTCAGGGCGTGGCCTACAACGATGTCGACGGCGACCTTGTGACGAGCATTGTCGATGGCCGCGACTGCGTGTTTACCTGCCACGAGAACGGCCTTTGCCTCTGCCTGCTCGAAAAAGCCTTCCGTGAAGGCCGCTCCGGGTTCTGCAAACCCATCAGCTGCGCCCTATACCCGATACGCGAAAAACGCCTTTCCAACGGTCTGACGGCCCTCAACTACCACCGCTGGAGCGTCTGCGCGGCGGCACGGAAGAAAGGCGAGGAGCTTGGCCTGTACGTCTACGAGTTCCTTGAAGAACCGCTCGTGCGCCGCTTCGGGCGTGAGTGGTACGACGAGCTTTCAGCCGTCGCCAAGGCGTTCCGCGAGCGGTGAAATGGCCGTTTTTTGCCGTTAGCGCGGTCATTGTACACAACCCTGTTTACAAAAGTGGGGTATCTACGGTTTGGTAGGGTTGGGAAAGAAACAGTAACGCTACAAGATTAAAATCAATTGAGGCACTCGGTAATAGTCATTCCGCACTCCGATGCGGAATCCAGAAAGCATCCTGTGCTGTTTGTCGCGGTTATTTATATGCACTGGATTCCGCATCGGAGTGCGGAATGACTATTACCGAGTGCCTCAATTGAAAGCAATTGTGTACTATTGATAAAGTAAAAGTTATTACATTGAAATGAAAGTTGCTGTTGAGGCAATATCGGCTGAATTACAAAAGGCCACCTTTTGCATTGCAAAAGGTGGCCTTTTAGGTTGTAAAACACGGCAAAACGCAGGGCGAAAGACGGCCTTTTGCAAGGCTGTATGCAAACCGTTGATAATCAAGCGTTTGCATCCGCGCTGCAAGCAGGCGGCGTTGCGTTGCCTGTCAGGGTGTTATTTCATCACCTTGCGCACAACGGTCTTGCCGTCGGCGGTGGTGTATGTCAGTATGTTCAGACCTTTCTGCATCGAGCTTAGCTTAGTTCCGTCAACGGAGTAGATGCCCGTCAGGGTCAGTTCTCCTTCCGTTCCAACACTCTCTATGCCGCTCGGTGTGCCGTCGACGATGGCCTTCGCGCCCAATCCGCCGTACTCGTTTGCGGCCTGTATGGCGTACTCAGAGCCTTCCTCGTATGTGCAGTAGGTGTCTGTCGTGAAGCCTTCCACCTTGCCGTCCTTGGTTATCACGTAGCAGATGGCGTAAGGAACGGACTCCCATTCAATCGTGCCCTCGGCCTTGTTGACCGTCGGCTGCGGTGTGCCGCAGACTTCGGTGATAATCTCCGGCTGCCAGTTGTCAGTGCCGCGCAGCACGTTCTTTATGGTGTATTCGGCTGCCTCTTCGGCTGTGAGCACGGCCTTTGCGTAGCCTTCTACCTTCTGTCCGTTGTCGTCGGTGTACCAGTAGTACGTGTTGCGGTGGGTAAGGTCAACGGGGTTGCCGTCTTTGTCCATCGTGTTGTACTCCGCGAAGACAGCCGGTATGCCGCCCATCGTCTCGTACCAGCCCGTTGCCGGTATGGTTACTTCAGCCGTGGTGTTGATGAAAACGGTCTTTGGCTGGTTGTGCCATGGGCGTCCGAGCCATACCGAAGTTTCCGAGGGAACGCCCGGTGCGGTGATGGTGTTGTTCATGAACACGTAGCCCCACTTCGAGTCGGCGTCGTGGCTGGGAGCCACGATGTAGCCTCCCTCCTTGCGGATGATGTTCAGCGTGCATTCGTCGAAGAAGTAGTCGCCGTTGTTGTAGATGAAGTCCACCGCGCCTTCGATAAAGCAGTTTTTCACGTATCCGCGGCAGTTGGAGAGGCTCGGGGTAATCCACGTGTCCTGATAGCTGTACATTCCGCAGTCTTTGAACACCACGCGGTCGTTCTTCGTGTTGAGGGCGAGGGCCTGTGGGCCGGCGTTCTGCTCTACGCCATACGAGTTGACGAAGCTTATTCCCTCGAAATACAGGTCGCTTGACCTTGCCACGAACGTTGCGCCCAAGTCTACATGCAGTGCGTTGTCGCCTCCGCACAGTTTGTCGTCGGTAATCTCAACTACGTCCTTTCCCTGGCCTATGAAGTGGAGATAGGGCTTGTTTTCGGGTATGTCAACGTGCTCTTTGTATGTCCCGGCCTTGATGAATATGAGCCAGGGAGATATCCTGTCGGCCGGTGCCGCGTCGATGGCTGCCTGCACGGTGGTGTAGTCTCCCGTGCCGTCTTGCGCCACTACGGCGTCATATACGCGCGCTTCGGGCTGCTGCCTGTCCATCGTGCGGAACGTTATTTCCACGCCCTCAAAGGCGTTTCCGCTGCGGTCCTCGATGGCTCCGGCAGGCAGTGTGAAGGTGTATTGGGTTGAATAGTCAAGTCCGCTGTATCTGTACACCACGGTCTTGCCGCTCACCGTCGGTTCGATTTCTTCTCCGCCGAGCGTCGCCTTGCCGCCGCCTGCGGCCTGAACCTTCTCGTCGAACGTCAGGATTACCGAGCCGTTGGCCGTAACTCCTTCCGCATCGTTCTCCGGAAGGGTTGATACGAGCTTGGGGGCGGTGTCGTCATTGATGATGTCTTTGTCTGCAAGGACGAACACATCGGTAATAGCCAGACCGTCGGCTTCGGCTTCGTTGCCTACCAACGGCGACTCCCAGTCGGGCATGAAGCGGATGTAGAGCAGCTGTTGTCCGGCCGCTTCGGCAGGCAGTTCAAGCTCCTGGCTTACCCATCCCCTGTTTGGCATGGTGTAAGTGCCGAACGTTGTGAACTCTTTTCCGTCCGTGCTGTATTGCGCATGGATTGTTTCGTGCGAGTTGAAGTTGTTGCCGAGCGACGCCGCCAGCTTGATGTTCTGGTATCCTATGGTAGAGAATGACATCTCGAAGTAGTAATGGTCGGCCAGCGGACGCCATGAGCGGGCGGCGTACTTGCCGTTATATTGCCCCTTTTCAACGCCGTTTGCAAGCCATGAGGAAGTCTCGCCGCTTTCCGTGCGGAGCGACATCAGGCCGGCGTTGTCGGTCTCCGCCTTGTAGTCGGCTGCGCGTTCAGCTGCCGGGTTGTCATAGTAGAAGTCCCAGCCGACGATGAAATCGACAGCGGAGAACGTCGCCGTAAAGTCCTTCTGGCCGTCCATCTTCACCTTTCGGGTGGCGTCTGTGGTGTTGTCTTCCCAGTTTGTGAAGGTCAGTATGCGGTTGTTCAGCGCGGTAAGCTCCACGTCCGTGCCCTCCTCATACCAGTGAACGCCGTCTATGACGTTGCCTTCCGGCGTGAACTGCACGAGGTTTGAGTTCGCTCCGCCTTCCAATTTGACGTTCAGGGCATACACGTTGTTCTTCGTGTAGGTGGCTTTCAGCGTGGTGTTCTGTGATATTTCAAAAGTGTAGGGGTTGTCGGTCGATACGGTTTCGCCCGTCTCGTTGACCCACGCCGCAAAGTGGTAGCCGAAGTTTTCGGTTGTGGTCACGGTGATGCTTGTGCCCTCGTCAAACTCGTTTCCTGCCGGGTTGACACTTATTTCACCGGCTTCCGGCATGTCAGAAGTTACGTTCAGGGTATATGAAGGCACTTCTATCGGTGTGCCGTTGAAGTCGCCTGTAACCTTGATTTGGCTCAAACCGAGCTGTTTGTTGTTGGCAAGGTCATAGACGTAGAACACTATTTCAACGCGCTCTTGCACAGTTCCGAGACCGCTGATGTCGATGTCTTCGCTTGAGAAACCTGCATTGTTGCGCAGCGGTTTGTAGCCTTCAAGCAGTGTCACACGCTTGTCTCCGGACACTGCATAAACGTCCATCGTGCCGCCGTCTGTGCCGAATTTGGCCGCATTGAACGCCAGTTTCTTCGCCGTGAAGCTTACTCCTTTCTTCGGGTTCAGCATGAACGAGATATAAGAATCGTCGTAGGTGGTGCTGCTTACCTTCTCTGTCGGCTGTAGAAGAGTCAGTGTTTCCCCGTTGGCGGCTTGTGTTCCGAATATCGTCAGTTTGTCTCCGATGTTGTAGCTTGTGGCCGATACCGCTTCGGGTGTTGACACTTCAGCTGCCGTCGGGTTGTCAACGCCTTGGTTGAACGCCCATGTCACGGTGGCGTCAGAGGCGTTGATTTCGCCTTGTTGCTGTGCGTAGGCCGCGCCTGGGACAATTGTTATGGCGGCCATAAGCGCGAGCGCGGCTTTCAGTTTTAGTCTGATAGTTTTCATAATAGTTCTTTTATAGGTGTTTTCATTTGATTATTTTCTCACTTTTGTATGTTCCGTCGGTGTACTCCGTGCGTACTATGTTAATGCCTTTCTGCATGGAGCTGCGCTTCGTTCCGTCCAATCCGTAGTAATGAACGGCGCTTACAGGCTCGGCGGAGATGCTTACGTGTGTCCCGATGCCCGACGTCCCGTCAACGGCTACGCCGTGAACGGTCACGTCGCTAAGGCAGATGGTCTTGCCGGTGGCCTTGTTGTTGTACCACGGATATATGCGCAGGCGCAGTGTCTCGCCTTCTTCGAGCTTAAGTACGGGCGTGGTCTCCACGTACTGCATTGCGTTGGCAGGCATGCTTTTCATTTCGAATATGTTTACGGGGTTGGCGAAGTTGTCCTCCTTCGAGTAGTAGATTTTGCAGCACATGCCGTTGCCGCCGCATCCGCAGACGAACAGCGACAGCTTGTCAACGTTGAGCGTGGTGCCCTTTGCAGGCTGTACGGCGAACTCGATGTAGCGTGTCGATACTTCGTCTATTTCTCCGTCGGGCCATTCGTCGCCTTCGATGAGGCAGCGTTGTGTCTTCCTGTCGGCGGTGAAGCCGGTCCAGTCAGGCCATGTCGTGTTGGCGTTCGGGTTTGAATACTTTTGCACATACATGCCTGAGAACGCCTGTTGAATGGGGTTTACGGGGCCTGTCACGGTGCATTCGTCGTTGCTTTCAAGCCTCCAGTAGGCTTGTGTCTCAACGCCGTCGGCTATCGTTACGGCGTTGCCCGTTACGGGAACGGTGATTGTCTTGTCGCCGGTAGTTATGGTGATTGTCTCGCTTATAGGGCCTTCCTCGGTGTATTCGCACTTTGCCCAGAATGAGGCTATCATGTTGCCGCCCTCGTATGCCAGTTCAAGACGGCTGCTGTACTCGGTTCCGTCGGTAGAAAGCTGCAAGCCGTCGGTGGCTGTAACGGTTACTGTTCCTGACGCGGGAACGAGGTCGAAGCCGCTAATCTGGAACTGCTTAGTCACCACCTGGCCCTTGTAAGCGTCGCCGAGGTCGGCCGTCTGCGGATTTACGGTCAGCTCGCTTGTAAGGTTTATGTATTCGGTCAGTATGCCTTCGGCCTGCAACAGCTGTGCTGCGAGGCGTGCGATGAGCGTTGCTCCCATTGCCGAAGTGTGCGTGCTGCCCTCGCCGTCGAACAGCAGTTTGTCGGCCATTTCGTCGCCGTAGCTCTCGTAAAGCTCCTTGGTGGCGGTGGTGAGGTCGATGAACTGCACGCCCATCTCTTCGGCAACCATCCTCATCTGGTAAGGATAGTCATACGTGTGGTCGGTCTCCGGCACTTTCTGTCCTTCCTGAACGCCGTCAGCCGTGAGAAGTGAGAAGTCGTCGCCGAGGTCGTGACGGCCGTTGCGGCGTATGGTGCTGCCGGTGAAATACTTGCGGCAGATGGCTCCGACGAGCACCGGCGTAGCGCCCAGCTCTCGCGTTTCATTGACGTATTTGCGCAGATACTCCTTGTAAGTGCCGCTCGCCGTAGTGCCGCGATAGTCGGTAGCGTCGGCCTTCGCCTGGTCGCCAATGCTCTCGTAGTAGGCTTTCAGCTCGTCGCCGTCCATGCCGTCGTTCTTCTCGTCGTTGTGTGCGAACTGTATAAGGACGTAGTCTCCCGGTTCGATTTGCGTCTTCACCGACTGCCAGTAGGCGGCTTCCTCGTAGAAACTCTTGCTGCTTGCGCCTGATTTCGCGCGGTTGTTAACTGTCAGTCCGCCTGTGAAGAACTGCTGGAACATCTGTCCCCAACCCCTCGTCACGGTGGTGTTCTCGTCGTAGGTGGCCATCGTAGAGTCGCCGATGGTATGCACCTTGATTGCCGGTACGGCCTGCGATGCCAGCAGAGCCGCAGCGAGCATGATTGATTTGATTTGCTTCATGTTGTTTGTTTTTTATGTTTAGGTTAATTCCCGTTGTCCGATGATTGCGGTTCTCACCGTTTCCGGCTGCAAATTTATCCATAAACCGCCATGCGCACGGGGTAAAATCTGTCGGCAAAGGTGGATTAATTGTCGGAAATGCGCCGTACAGCGGCGTTTTTGCCGCAAGCGTTTGCGGTTTGTAGTAATTGAGAATTTAGAATTGGGAATGGAGAATTATGATTACCCTTTGAGGTTGTCTGCCAACAATGGTAATCATAATTAGCTTAACGCTGACTTTCAGTTCTCCATTCCCAATTCTCAACTCTCAATTAAAAAGCTCTCAATTAAAAAGGCTTTTCCATTTGCCTTATCACTCTTATCAGCCTTATTTATCCTATAAAATAATAGGACTTATAGGCCAGATAGGGCCAATAAGTTAAGCACTATGTGTTCGATTAACAAAGGTAATCAAGCTCCCTCCCTTCGGGAGGGGTGGGGCGGGTGTTGGGTCGGAGTGGGGTAGGTCGCCCGTTTGCTGTCTTTTGCCTTCCAAAAGGCCATCTTTTACAATGCAAAAGGCCGTCTTTTAGCGTGTAAAAGACGGCCTTTTGTAACTTGTTGGATGACAGGCTGTTACGCCTGCGGACTGTCGCCGCTGCCTTTGCCGCGGCTTTTGCGGTATTCAGATGGCGTAAGCCCGGTCTTCTGTTTGAACGTGCGGCTGAAGTATTTGGGGTCGGTGAAGCCCGTGGCGTATGCTATTTCTGAGAGCGTCATGTCCGTTTCGGCCACCATCTTCTCGGCCTTCATTATGCGGACGTGGCGCACAAAGTCGACCGGCGACATACCCGAGAGGGTCTTCACCTTGCCATACAATACGGTTCGGCTTACGGCCAGCGCCCTCGCCATGTCGTCAATCTTCAGCTCGGCGTCGCCTGCGTGCGCGTCGATGAACTTCAGCAGGCGGTCGGCGAAGTCCTTGTCGGCGTCAGCCATGCCGGGTGCGCCGGTGTCGATTACGGTGTTTCCGCCCGCGCTTTCCTCCAGTTTGTCGAGCCACAGCTGCTGAAGCCTGCGCCGCTGGCGTATGATGTTGGCCACGCGCGACTTGAGGTAGCTAACGCTGAAGGGCTTTGTTATGTAGTCGTCAACGCCCTCGTTAAGCCCCTCTATGCGGTAACTCATGGCCGTCCGCGCCGAAAGCACTATTATGGGGATGTGGCATATCTGCGCGTTGGCCTTGATGCGGCGCACCATCTCCATGCCGTCCATCACGGGCATCATGATGTCAGTGATGATGAAGTCGGGCTGTATGCTCTTTGCCAGTTCAAGACCCTCCTTGCCGTTACGCGCCGCCGTCACGGCATATTCGGCCTCGAGCGTGCCCGTAAGGAACTGGCGCAGCTCGTCGTTGTCCTCTACAACGAGCATCTTCGTGCCCTCCGCGCCGCCGCTGTTGCCGCAGGGTGGGGCGGTGGCGGCGGCCGGCTGTGCGTCGTCGGCAGGCGTTATGTCGGGCGGCAGCTGTTCTTCCATCTCGCTGTTTAGCGTCGTCAGCTTTTTAAGGTCGAGCGATTTGTCAACCAGTTCGAGCATCCGCCGCGCGTTTCTCCTGACAAATTCGAGGTAGGTGCGCGCCTTTGCCGACAGTGGTTCGTCGTTGAGCACTTGGTCAACAGGCCCTCCTATGAGCGTGAGCGGTGTGCGCAGCTGGTGGGAAATGCCGGTGAAGAAGTCGAGCTGGCGCTCCTTTATATGGCGTTCAAGGATAGCTTTCTGCCTCAGTCTCCACACGTACAGCAGGGCGAAAACTACCGCCATGGCCGCCGCTATGTATATGACCCACGCCCAGCCGCTCTCCCAGAACGTTGGCATTACACGTATCTGAAGCTCTCGGTTGTTATCCGTCCATACGCCGTCGGAGTTGGTGCTTCTCACTTCCAGCGTGTACCGTCCCGGCGGAATGTGGCCAAGCGGCGCGCTGTGTTCCGTCCCCGTGTAGCTCCATTGGCTGTCAAGCTCCTTTATGCGGTAAGCGTAGCGTATGAGGCGGTTGTCCGAATAGTCGAGCGCCGAGAAGTATATGGTGGCCGCGCGCTTGTCTGCCGGTATGGTGACGGCGCCGTTTTCAAGCAGCGGAGTTATGTGCTGTTCGCCCTGATACCTTATTCCGTTGAAGACGATGGCCGGCCTGTACGCGCTCTTTTCTATCTTTCCGGGGTTGAAGCGCATGTATCCGCCAGCTACGCCCAGCATTATTTCGCCGCCGTCAAGGCTCATGGCAGGCTCTGCTTCGGTAAATTCGGTGTCGTCGTCCCAGTCGTTCGGACCGTACACTTCTATGCGTCCGCTGCGGCAGTCGAGCCTGTTTAGGCTGTTCTCCCTCACAAGCCACAGGCCGCCAGTGCCGTCTTCAACCATCGAGAGCACCATGCCATCGTCGGGGTCAAGCCCATCCACGCCGTCGAAACGTATGCCGTCGCGCAGCAGCTTGTCTGCGTCGGCACACTGGAAGCCGCCGCCCATCGTCGTGACATACAGCTTGCCGGAGTGCTTGCAGGCGTAGGCGTTGAGCACGTCGGGGGCGAGCAGCGACGCCGTGTCGCCGCGTGAGTAGGTTGAATAGTAATACTTTATTTTGCCGGGAGCGGTCTCCTTGGCCGAGAACGTTACCAAGCCTCCCGTCGTCGAGGCGGCGATTACGCCCTTGGGGGTCATCGACAGTTTCCTAATCTCGTTGAAACCGGCGTTTCTGAAGGGGCTTAGGCCGCTGCGCGAGTTGATGAACCGGAGTCCGCCTCGGCCGTTGTCGGCGGCTATGTTGAGTCCTCCGCCATACGTGGCTACCCACATACGGCCGCCGGGTTCTTCCATTATGTCGTATATGTTGTTGTGGCTTATCGAGCGGCGGGGGGGGGCCGGGGGGGGGGGGGGGGGGGCGGGGGGGGGGGGTTTTGTGGG
>USHW01000057.1 GCA_900554545.1 uncultured Prevotella sp.
TGGCGGTTTTGGGGCACAACGCTCTGAGACTTTTAGTAGGGTTGCGGAATTGAGGCTTACGTTCTTTGCGATGAGGTTCTGTATGTCAGTCTTGCAGAAAACGCCGCACCGCGACGCTATGGGATAAGTGCGTTCAGCCTGCATGGCGAGCCTTCCAAGCTCGTCAACGCCCACGTCGAGGAGCACCGCCATCTGGTCGATGAACGCCCCGGTGCCGCCTGCGCAGTTGCCGTTCATGCGCAGGTCGGAAGCCCATCCATCACGGAAGAACACCACCTTGGCGTCCTCTCCGCCTATGTCGATTAGCGAAACGGACTCCGGATGGTATTGCTGTACGGCCTTGGTGGCGGCCACCACTTCCTGGACGAACGGCAGGGAGCACTTCTCGGCGAAGCCCATGCCCACCGAGCCGGTAAGCCTTACGCAGGCGTCAGCCGGGCCGCAGGCCGCCTGCAGTTCGCCAAGCATTCGCACAACCACATCGCGTGCGTTGGCGTTGTGCCGCCCGTAACGGGTAAAAAGCACTTCGCCCGTATCACCGACGGCGGCCACCTTGACCGTTGTTGAGCCTATGTCGATACCTATTTTTATCATTCCTGCAATAAAAATTTCTTCTTATCAAGGTGCAAAGTTACAAAAATGTGTCTGTTACAGGTAATCTTATACCGAGAAAAAATGTCCTAAAACACACATTAAGCACGATAAAAAAGCACGTCCGCCACGGTTTTCACAACCTTGGCGGACGTACAGAATGTCCTTTATCGGGTATATGCGGCGGTAAAAGTCCGGCTGAAACCGTATAACCTTATAACCGCATAACCTTAAAACCTTATCAGATATTGTCCTCGATGAGGTTCTCGCCGGTCATGTCGGCAGGCTGCTCAAGCCCCATGATGTGGAGTATTGAGGGAGCCACGTCGGCCAGGCGTCCGTTCTTCACCGTCGCACTGTTGTTGTCGGTGACGTAGATGAAGGGCACGGGGTTGAGCGAGTGCGCCGTGTTGGGCGTGCCGTCGGCGTTGATGGCGTTGTCGGCGTTGCCGTGGTCGGCTATGATTATGGCCTCGTAGCCGTTAGCCTTAGCGGCCTCAATCACGTCGTGTACGCAGTGGTCAACGGCCCATACGGCCTTGGCGATGGCGTGGTAAACGCCGGTGTGTCCCACCATGTCGCCGTTGGCGAAGTTAACCACGATGAAGTCGTACTCCTGCGTGTTGATTGCTCCCACGAGCTTGTCTTTCACCTCGTATGCGCTCATTTCGGGCTTCAGGTCGTATGTGGCTACCTTGGGCGACGGAACGAGTATGCGGTCCTCGCCTTCGTAGGGAGCTTCGCGGCCTCCGTTGAAGAAGAACGTCACGTGGGCGTACTTCTCCGTCTCCGCCGTGTGCAGCTGTTTCTTGCCCTGCTTGCTGAGGTATTCGCCGAGAGTGTCCTCCACGTTCTCCTTGGGGAAGAGGATGTGGACGCCCTGGAACGATGCGTCATACGGCGTCATGCAGTAATACTGCAGGTCTTTTATGGTGTGCATGCCTTCCTCCGGCATGTCCTGCTGGGTCAACACCTGCGTAAGTTCCTTTGCGCGGTCGTTGCGGAAGTTGATGAATATCACCACGTCGCCCTCCTGGATGGTGCCGTCAACGGTGGAGTTGTTGATTGGCTTCACAAATTCGTCGGTCACGCCGTCGGCATAGCTCTCTTCCATTGCGCGCACCATGTCGTCGGCCTGCTTGCCCTTGCCCTCTACGAGCAGGTCGTAAGCCTCCTTCACGCGCGCCCAGCGCTTGTCGCGGTCCATGGCGTAGAAGCGGCCGATGATGCTCGCCACGTGTGCGCCGTTCTGCTTGCAAACGTCCTCAAGCTGGCGGATGAAGCCCGCGCCGCTCTTCGGGTCGGTGTCGCGTCCGTCCATGAAGCAGTGTACGTAAACGTCTTTCAGGCCGTACTCCTTGCCTATCTCTATGAGCTTGAACAGGTGGTCGAGTGACGAGTGTACGCCGCCGTCGGAAGTAAGTCCCATGAGGTGGAGCTTCTTGCCCGTCTTCTGCGCGTAGCTGTATGCGTTGACTATTTCGGGGTTCTTCAATATTGAGCCGTCCTTGCAGGCGCGGTTGATTTTCACGAGGTCCTGATAAACAATGCGTCCTGCGCCGATATTGAGGTGTCCCACCTCCGAGTTGCCCATCTGTCCGTCAGGCAGACCTACGTCTTCGCCCGAAGCCTGCAGCTGAGAATGAGGGCTTACGGCGTTAAGATAATCAAGATAAGGAGTAGGCGTGTTGAAGATTACGTCGCCTTCACCGTGCTTTCCGATACCCCATCCGTCGAGTATCATCAATAATGCTTTCTTTGCCATAATCTGTAAAAACTTAAAAAACTGATGCAAAGTTAGTGCAAGCCGAGAGAAATACAAAATAAATGGGAGATAAACGAGCAAAAAAATTATCAAAACAAAGCAACCTAAGACCCACCCCAGCCCTCCCGAAGGGAGGGAGCTTGATTACCGTTGCCAATTGTATTCGACACATATTAGCAAAAGCCGGTTAAGCTCCCTCCCTTCGGGATGGCTGGGGTGGGTCTTTAATTGGATTGAGAGTTGAGAATTGTGAATGGAGAATTATGATTACCTTAGAGGTTGCTTGTTAGCGAAGGTAATCATAATTCTCCATTCACAATTCTCAACTCTCAATTCAAAACACGGCAAATTGGATGGTAAAAGGCCATCTATTGCACGCTAAAAGGCCACCTTTCGCAGTGCGAAAGGTGGCCTTTTGGTAACTCGTTGGCTATCAGCCGGTTGCCAACTGTAAAATTCCTGCCCGCTTTATCAGTCCTATCGGCCTGATAAGCCCTATTCTTTAACAAGGTGAATAGGCCAAATAAGCCTGATAAGACCAATACCCACAGCCAGCAAAAGCATACCAAGCTTCCTCACTTCGGGAGGGTTGGGGTGGGCTCTCCCTCTGCTTGGGGTGGCTCGTGGGTTGCTGCTTGGTGGGTCGTAGGTTATTGTCTTGAGCCTTTACTTCGCGTTAATCTCCTTCAGCAGGCGGTCGGCGTGGCCCCACTTGTCCATCATGTAGAGCACGTAACGTATGTCAACGCCGATGCAGCGGGCGAGGTTCTTCTCGAAGTAGATGTCACTCGAGAGGCTGTCCCAGTTGCCGTCGAAGGCCAGGCCGATAAGCTCGCCCTTGCCGTTGAACATCGGCGAACCGCTGTTGCCGCCCGTTATGTCGTTGTTTGTCAGGAAGCAGAGCTGCATCTTGCCCGTTGTCTTGTCCTGATATTTGCCGAAGTCGGTTGCCGAAAGCAGCTCGTGCATTATCGGCTCGGCAAAATAGTCGGGCATGTTGTCGCCGTGCTTCATCTTCTCCACGATGCTCTCGGCCGTGGTGTAATAGCCCGAGGGCGAGCCGTTCATGGTGAAGCCGCCCACACGTCCGTAGCTGAGGCGCATCGTCATGTTGGCGTCGCTGTAGTGAGGCAGGTCCTGCTCCATCTGAAGACGTGCCGCACAGAGGTAACGCTCCTGGACGTCGATGGAATCGGATGTTTTCGCCAGTGCCTCGCGCTGCTCGCCAAGATACTCCTGAAGGCTCATGCCCAGCTGCACGCCAAGGTCTTCGTTAAAGCTCTTTTTGTTGAAATAAAGCTTCTTGCCGTTCTTCATCAGCACCGACTTCTTGTACAGATAGTTGACGTAAGCCGTGTAGTCGCCGCCGAACTTCTCGTCAACCGTCTTGTAGAACGACGGCAGGTATTCGGGAGTTACATGCTCGCGGTAGTTCTTCATAAGCGCCGCAAGCACCTCCTTGTCAAGCGCCTCGTCCCACGTGTCGCTGTTGTCCTCGAACTCTATGTACTGCTTTTCGGGCTTGCCTTCAGGCCCTTTCACCTCCATGCCGTTGCCGGCCTTGAGGGCACGGGTAACGAGTTCGCTCGTTCCGCGGAACGTCTCGCTCCAATAATAGAACGCGCGCATACGCTCGAAACGGTCGCCGTAATACTTTGCAAGGCGGTCGAAGTCAAGCTGTCCCTTGAGATACCCTGTAGTGTTCTGCCAGTGGCGCAGGCGCAGCTCGTAAGCCTGCTTCTGCTCGATGATGCCGATGGAATCGATACATTTGTTCATTCCCATCGAGTTCTTCCAGTAGTTTGCGCTCTGTGCGAACTTGGAGTCGTACTTGATGCGCACGGCTTCGTCGGCGCGCATGTGGCGCTGCATTATCTCCTGCTTCAGCCCGCGCACCTGCACACGTGTGGCATTGCCCGCGTCGCGCATCTCCCTGATGCCGTAAGACGAGAGGTAACGCTCCGTGCTTCCGGGATAACCGATTGTCATGGCGAAGTCGCCGTCCTTGTATCCCTGCAGCGATACGGGCGCCCACTTCGACGGACGGTAGGGCACGTTGTTCTCCGAGTACTCCGCCGGGCCATTAGTCGCCGGGTCAGCGTATATGCGGAACACGCTGAAGTCACACGTCTGGCGCGGCCACATCCAGTTGTCGGTCTCGCCGCCGAACTTGCCCATAGACTTAGGTACGGTGAAGACGAGGCGCACGTCGGGGAAAAGCCTGTACGTAGTGGCGAAATACTGGTTGCCCTCATAGTACGGGTCAATCTCCACGTGGAGCGTCTTCTCGATTTTCTTCACCGAGTCAGTCATCAGCGTTGCTATCGAATCAATCAGCTCCGACTGCTTCTCGTAAGGCATGCTGTGTATGCCCAGCGCCTCGAGACGCGCCGTAACGTCCTGCTGTTCAACCATGAAGCTGACAAAAAGGTTCTCGTTAGGCAGCTCGTCCTTGTAGTCCTTGGCATAGAAACCGTCCTTCATGTAGTCGTGTTCCACGGTGGAATGGCTGCGGATAGCCTCGAAACCGCAGTGGTGGTTGGTAAAGACAAGGCCGTCGGGCGACACTACCACGCCCGAGCAGAAGCCTCCGAACAGCACCACCGAGCCTTTCACCGCGTCGTCGGCAGAGTAAAGGCTCTCGTAAGGAAGGCTGTATCCGTAAGCCTTCATCTGGTCATAAACCGCCTGGGGCAGGTTGTACAAGGTCCACATTCCCTCGTCGGCCTTCACCGGCAAAAGGGTAAGCAGGCCGAGAATCAATAAAGATAACTTTTTCATTGTGTATTGTTTTTAGATGGTTATACGGTCTTAAGGTTATACAGTTATGCGGTTTTGGGGTTATGAAGTCGTTTTTTCAGGTTATGAGGTCTTACGGTTTTGAGGTTATGCGGTGTGCATCAACGCCTTTCCTACCTTCTCTCCCTCTTACTTTCTCACCCTTTTCATGATTTGCCCAAGCGGAAAGTCGAGCTTGACTATCATCGCGGCGAAGAGCGCAAGCAGCACCGTGTTCGCCCCGATGGCCGCCCACGACGGCATGGAAGCGTTCGCCCAGCGCATCAATACGCAGAGAACCGCAGCCACGACGACGTACCGCGCGATTGCGAACAGCGGGTAATTGATTTTGTAGTGACGCTGTCCTACGAAGTAAGAGAGCAGCATCGACGTGGCGTAACCGGCAAATCCGGCCCACGCACATGCCATATAGCCGTAGCGCGGCACAAAGATTACGTTCACGGCGATGAGCACCAGGCAGCCGGCTCCCGAAAACCAGGCGCCCCAGATGGTCTTGTCGATGAGCTTGTACCAGAACGACAGGTTGAAGTAAACGCCCATCATGATTTCCGCCGCCATGACTATCGGCACTACATCGAGTCCTTCCCAGTAGTCACGCCCTATGAGATGCTTCAGTATGTCCATGTAACCCACCACCGCAAGGAAGGCCAGCAGGGTGAAGATGACAAAGTATTTCATCGCCTTGGCGTAAGTGTCGCGG
The DNA here is from genome assembly GCA_900554545.1 of uncultured Prevotella sp. Lineage (GTDB taxonomy): Bacteria > Bacteroidota > Bacteroidia > Bacteroidales > Bacteroidaceae > Prevotella. Next base: position 5,856 of record USHW01000057.1, read on the forward strand.
TTGTCCTTGTCCTTCGACTTGCCGAAGACAAACGGCTCGTAAGCGTAGCGGAAGGCCTGCGTTATCATGGCCATAATCATCGCTATCTTGCTGGCCGCACCGTAAATGCCGAGCTGCGCGTGTGCGTCGGCACCTTTATATATATAAGGAAAGAGGATTTTGTCTGCCGTCTGGTTCAATATCCCGGCAATGCCGAGCACCAAAATCGGCCACGAATAGCCGAGCATACGGCGCAGAAGGGCGCGGTCGAAGACGTAACGGAAGCCCGTAAGTTCTTTCAACAGCAGGAGCATCAGCATGCCGGAGCAGAACAGGTTGATGTAGAACGCATAGCCTACGCCCACCTCCGGCGAATAAATATTGCCCACAACGCCCTCTCCTCCCGTGCTTTCGTACCACGCAGGAAGCACGAGGAAGAACACAAGGTTTAGCGCGATGGACATTATTATGTTGGCAAGTTTCAAGACGGCGAACTTCACCGGTCTCTTCTTATACCGCAGATAGGCGAACGGTATGCACTGGAACGCATCCAAGGCCACCGTCACCGCCATCACCCATATATACGAAGGATGGTCGGCATAGCCCATGGCCGCCGATATGGGCGAAATGAACGTGAACACAAGCACTACGAACACGAGCGACGTGAAGCCTACCGACACAAGCGTGGTGGAGTAAACTTTCTGCGGGTCTTCGCCCTCCTTGTTGGCGAAGCGGAAGAAAGTTGTCTCCATTCCGTATGTCAGTATGACAAGCAACAGCGCCGTATAAGCATACACGTTGGTAATAACGCCGTAGCCGCCGCTTGCCGCCGACAGCGTAGCCGTGTACAAAGGCACGAGCAGGTAATTGAGAAACCTGCCCACGATGCTGCTCAAACCGTAGATTGCAGTGTCTTTAGCTAATCCCTTTAAATCTGCCATCGTCTTAGGTGAGAAGGTGAGAAGGTGAGAAGGTGAGAAACACCTCCAATCGGCCTAATCAACCATTTCTCAATTTTTTAATTATTCTTATTAATGTTCCTATTATCACATTCAAATCATTTGCCATTGACTCGAACTGCTTGTCGTCAATGTTTTCCGACTCGTGCAGCAATTCCAGCCAATACATCGTTTCGTCCGCTTCCTTCAATGCAATGCTCAACTTGTTTATGAAGTCGGCTTTGCTTTGGGCGTTGCGGCTCTCGGCTATGTTCGCACCAATGCTTGTTCCGGAGCGATAAACCTGCTTTGCCATGATGTATTCATGCTTTTCTTCTATCAGGTATTTATATAATTTAATCGCCCTAAGCGCAAAACTTTTGCTCAACCGGGATATTGTGTTCTTCTGATACATCATAAAAAGATTACCATTCACATCCAACTGACTTGTCTCACCTTCTCACCCTCTCACCTTCTCACCTTTAAAAGAACAGGTAGCACACCGCTATCGCCGCCGCTACTCCGGCCAAATCGGCCAGCAGGCCGCAGGCTACGGCGTGCCGGGTGTAGCGTACGCCGACGCTGCCGAAGTACACCGCGAGGATGTAAAAGGTCGTGTCGGTGGAGCCTTGGAAGATGCAGCTGAGGCGGCCGACGAACGAGTCGGCGCCGTATGTGGCCATCGCGTCCACCATCATGCCGCGCGCGCCGCTGCCCGAGAGGGGCTTCATCAGAGCCGTTGGCAGTGCGCCGACGAACGAGGTGTCGCCGCCGCAGGCCTCAACCACCCACGCTATGCCGCCAACCACGGCGTCCATCGCGCCCGAAGCGCGGAAAACGCCGATTCCAACGAGGATTGCCACCAAGTAAGGTATTATGCGCACGGCGGTCGTGAAGCCGTCTTTCGCGCCGTCGATGAAGGCATCATACACGTTCACACGCTTCCTCATGCCTGCTATTATGAAGCCCACGATGACGCACATCAGCAGTATGTTGGCCGCCAAGGTGCTCACAACGTTCATCCGTTCCTTGTCCATCGAGCCGAACAGCCATATCACCACCGCGACGGCAAGGCTCATTCCGCCGAGCGTCAGCAGCATCACGCGGTTAAGCAGGTTGATGCGCTGGTACAGGCTGGTGACTATCACGCCCGCCAGGGTTGAGAAGAACGTGGCTATCAGTATGGGAATGAACACGTCAGTCGGCTGCGCCGCGCCCATCTGCGCACGGTAGACGAGTATCGACACGGGGATTATCGTCAGTCCCGACGTGTTCAGCACGAGGAACATTATCATCGGGTTGGTGGCCGTGTCCTTCTTGGTATTGAGGCTTTGCAGCTGCTCCATCGCCTTGAGACCCATCGGAGTGGCGGCGTTGTCAAGACCAAGCATGTTGGCCGCGATGTTCATGAAGATGGAGCCTGTGGCCGGATGGCCCTTTGGTATGTCTGGAAACAGCTTGGTGAACACGGGGCTTAGCACCCTTGCCAAGGCGTTGACAACGCCTCCGCGCTCGCCTATCTTCATCACGCCGAGCCACAGCGACAGCACGCCCGTCAACCCGAGGGAAATCTCGAAGGCCGTCTTGGCCGACGAGAACGTGGAGTTCATCATGGCCGGAAACACCTCGGTGTCGCCCATGAAGAGCAGCCTCGCCAGTCCTACAACGAACGCGATGAGGAAAAACGCTATCCAAATATAGTTCAATACCATACAATTTGCAAAGATAGTGCAAGCCGAGCGAAATGCAAAATAAAAGAGAGTGAAAATCTATGACACCCTTAAATGGAAAATGCCGATAACGCTTTTCCTGATAACTTGTATTCGGCTTATCTGGCCTATCAGCCCCATCAGCCCTATCAAATAATAGGACTTATAGGCCAGATAAGGCCAATAGATTTGGCAGCTGGCTATCGCCAGCTTTCCAAAACACCGTCAATTGCCTTCCAAAAGGCCACCTTTCAGCGTGCAATATGCCACCTTTTGCAATGCAAAAGGCCACGTTTTGCATTGTAAATATTTTTCTGCTATTTTCAAACAAAATGTAATTTATACCATGCTTTTTCTCCTCCTTTTTACAGAATAGCCGCGCCACAGAAACAAAAATAAAATCCGTTTCACCCCGTTTTTATTTTGCATTTCGCCCGTCTTGCACTACCTTTGCACTTAACAAACCGAAATATACCTACAAAAAATGAACATTATGCCAGGCAAAGACAAACAGTTTGAACGGAAAACCGTCACCGAAGCGCTGGCAGGCGGACGCATCCTGATGCTCGACGGGGCAACGGGCACCATGCTGCAAAAGCTCGGTCTCGGCGAAAGCGACTTCCGCTCGGGCGTCCTCGCAGGATGCGCCAAAGAGCTGAAGGGCGACAACGAGTGCCTCAACCTAACCCGGCCTGACATCGTCCGCAGCCTGCACACCGCCTACATTGCCGCCGGAGCGGACATAATCGAGACCAATACGTTCGGCGCAAACCGCATTGCGCAGGAGGAATACGGCTGCGCCGCGTTCGCCTACGACATGGCTTTCAACGGCGCGAGGCTCGCACGCGAGGCGGCAGACGAGTCCATGCGGGACGGCTGCGGCAGGCAGATATTCGTCGCCGGGAGCATAGGGCCTACGTCAAAGTCGCTATCGCTGTCACCAAGCATCGACGACCCGTCGCTCCGCGCGGTGACGTTCGACGGCATGGCGGAGGCTTACGGCGAGCAGATACGCGGACTAATCGAGGGCGGCGCAGACCTTCTGCTGCTTGAAACGTGCTTCGACGCGCTCAACGCCAAGGCCGCCCTGTACGCCCTCGAGCGGCTTCTTGACGACAAGACGATATTCAGCCGGCCCGACATTGCGGCGCGGCTGACCGCCGACGGGCATTTTCCCGTCATAGTGTCGGTGTCGGTGAGCGACCGCAGCGGCCGCACCCTGACCGGCCAGACACTCGAAGCGTTCTACACGTCGGTGAGCCATTATCCGCTCACGGCGTTCGGACTAAACTGCTCTCTCGGTGCCGACGAGATGTATCCGCTCGTCAAGGAAGTGGCCGGTTTTGCCCGTTGCCCCGTCAGCTGCCACCCTAACGCCGGTCTGCCCGACGGCATGGGAAACTATAATGAAACGCCCGATGAAATGGCGGAAAACATGAGGCGCATGGCCGCCGACGGCCTTATAGACATCGCCGGAGGCTGTTGCGGCACCACGCCCGAATACATCCGCGCAATGGCCGACGCCGTAAAGGACTGCCGTCCGCGCCACGCCGCCATGCAAGGCTGCGCCGACAGCCGTCCCGTCCTTACCGTCAGCGGGCTTGAAACGGTAAGCATCGACCTGGCGACGCGCAACTTCACCAACGTGGGCGAACGCACCAACGTGGCCGGTTCGCGCAAGTTCGCGCGGCTGATAGCCGCCGGCGACTATGCCGAAGCACTGCGCGTGGCCGCCGGACAGATAGAGAACGGTGCCGACATCATCGACATCAACATGGACGATGCCATGCTCAACAGCACCGATGAAATGGGCAAATTCCTGCGATACATATCCAACGACCCGGCCGTTGCACGCGCCGCGCTCATGATTGACTCGTCACACTGGGACACAATCGTCACCGGACTGAAGAACGCTCAGGGCAAGTGCATCGTCAACTCCATAAGCCTCAAGGAGGGAGAGGACGCCTTCCTGGCCAAAGCCAAGGAGATAAGGCGGCTCGGGGCGGCAATGGTAGTCATGGCGTTCGACGAGGAAGGGCAGGCAACCACATTCCAGCGGAAGATAGAAATATGCTCGCGCGCGTACCGGTTGCTCACCAATCAGGCCGGCATTCCGCCGCAAGACATCATCTTCGACGTGAACGTTCTCGCCATAGGTACAGGCATTGAGGAACACGCCTTGTATGCCGCCGACTTCATTAAGGCGGTGGAATGGATAAAATACAACCTGCCCGGGGCGCTCACTTCGGGCGGAGTGTCAAACCTTTCGTTCGCCTTCCGCGGCAACAACGCTGTGCGCGAGGCCATGCACTCGGCGTTTCTCTACCACGCGATAAAGGCCGGCTTGGACATGGCTATCGTCAATCCGGGCATGCTACAGATATATGACGGCATCGAACCGACCCTGTTACGGTGCGTCGAAGACGTGATTTTCAACACCGACAAGGGCGCAACCGAGAGGCTTATTGACAAGGCACGTGAGATTGCCGAGGCAAAAACCAAGGCGCAAGAAGCCGCTGGCGGAGCATCGGCAACAGGTAAAACGAACGGTGAAAGCGCATCTCCCGGCGGAGCGTTGACTCCCGGAGAGCGCGTGGCCGAAGCCTTGGTGAAGGGCAAGTCCGACGGTCTGGCCGACTGCCTGACGGCCTGCCTTGCCACATACGGTACTGCCGTGGCCATCATCGAAGGGCCTCTGATGGACGGAATGAAGCGCGTCGGCGAGCTGTTCGGCGGCGGAAAGATGTTCCTTCCGCAGGTAGTCAAGTCGGCAAAGGTGATGAAAGAGGCCGTCGACATACTCCAGCCGTACATGGAAGACGGGCCTGACGCCACCGCGAAGGCCGCCGGACGGCAGTCAACGGCACGCCCGAAGGTAGTCATTGCGACTGTAAAGGGCGACGTTCACGACATAGGCAAGAACATAACCGCAATAGTGCTGGGCTGCAACGGATTTGAAGTGACCGACCTCGGAGTGATGGTTGACAAGGAGAAAATACTCGAAACGGCCATCAGGGAGCGTGCGGACATCGTGGCGGTGAGCGGCCTTATCACGCCGTCGCTGTACCAGATGGAGGAGCTTTGCCGCGAAATGGAACGCAGGGGGATGAGCACTCCCCTGTTAATCGGCGGTGCAACGACCTCCGCCCTGCACACCGCCGTGAAGCTCGCGCCGCTCTACGGCCACGTATTCTACGGCTCGGATGCGTCTGACAGCGCAGTGAAGGCGAAGCAGCTGATGATTGACCGCAGCGCGTTCGAGCGTGAAGAACATGCCGCACAGGCACGTCTGCGCTCGCTTTACGACAAGAACGGCAGGCCGTCCGCTGGCGAGACAGCCGCAAAAAAGCCGGATTTCGCGCCGGAAAGATACTTCAACCACGCCGCGCCGGGCGACATTCAGGTGGGCGGAATAGGCTTGGAAGAGGTGCTGCCCTACTTCGATTGGAAGATGTTTTACACCGCATGGAACGTGAAGTACGGCAAGTTTCAGGCCGACACGCCCGAACTGGCAGCCCTGCGGAGCGACGCCGAGGCGGTGATTGGCCGCTTCAGGGCTGACGGCGGATGCCGTATTACGGTAGGGACAAAGTGGTTCGGCGCGTTCACTGACGGCGGTTGTATATGCCTGAACACGGCCGACGGCGGCACGGAACGCCTGCCGATGCTGCGTCAGGAAAGGCCGGCGGCACAGCAGGAAGGCACCGGCGTATGCCTGTCGTTGTGCGACTTCGTGCCCGGAAAGGGCCTTGGCTTCACGTCGCCAGTGGGCGTTTTCGCCGTCAGCGTTGACAAGACAGACGACGAAAGCACAACCGACGGCGGCCATGACGACGGCTACGGCGGCTTGTTGGAACGCTCGGTGATGAACACCTTGGCCGAAGCCGCGTCCTTATGGCTTGACGCACAGATAGCCAAAGACATGCCGCAAGGCGAAGGCTGGCGGCTCATAAAGCCTGCGGCAGGCTATGCCAGCTGCCCCGACCACACGCTGAAGCGCGACATCCTGCGGCTGCTGCCATGCTCGGAGAGGCTCGGCATCACCCTGACCGACAGCTGCGCGATGTCCCCTGAAGCCTCAATCTGCGGTCTGGCGCTAATCCACAAGGACGCCACCTACCCCGACATACGGCGCATTTCACGCCGACAGATTGACGATTATGCCGCACGCCGCGGCATGACTGCCGAGGAAACACGCCGCTTCTTGGGGCATCTGCTCGAATAACAACATAAATATTGCAACTAATATGAAAATCAGCGAGATACTGGCAAAGGGCGGACAGGCTTTTCCCTCGTTGGAGATTGTGCCGCCGCTGAAAGGACTTACCAAGCAGGAACTTATCGAGTCGATAAGACCCTTCATGGAGTTCAGCCCGAAATACATCAACGTCACCTGCCACAGGGACGAATACGAATACCGCGGAAAGCCCGACGGCACGTACTCGAAGCACCTCGTCAGAAACCGCGTAAGCGAGGTTGCGGTATGCGGAGCGATAATGGCGGAGTATGACGTGGAGACCGTTCCGCACATCATCTGCGGCGGAGCGACGGTCGAAAAGATAGACAGCGAGCTGCACGACCTGCGCTTCATGGGCATAAGCAACGTCATGGCGTTGCGCGGCGACTCGATAGTAGGCGAAAAGAGGTTCACCCCCGCGCCGGGCGGTTACCGCTACGCAAGCGAGCTGGTGGAGGCAATCAGCCGGTTTGACGGCTTCTTCTCCATAGGCGTGGGCGGCTACCCGGAAAAGCACTTTGAAGCTCCGAACATCGAGACCGACATCGCCAACCTGAAGAAAAAGGTTGACGCAGGCGCCGACTACGTGATAACGCAGATGTTTTTCGACAACAACGTGTATTACAACTACGTCCGCCTGTGCCGCGAGGCCGGCATAACGGTGCCCATAATACCGGGACTGAAACCGCTGTCAACCGTAAGGCAGCTCACCATGCTGCCCGAAGCGTTCTCGCTCGACATTCCCTTGGAGCTTTCCGAGGCCATGCGCAAGGCCGGCGACGACAAGGAGAAGGCTTACCGCACAGGCACTGAGTGGTGTACGATGCAGTGCAAAGACCTGCTCGCACACGGCGTCCAGGTGGTTCACTTCTACACTATGGGCAAGCCGAAGAACATCGTCGAGATACTCAAAGAATGTTTCTGACGGCAGCAATGTGGTGAGAATAAGCAGATAAAAGCGTAAAAAAGCATAAGCACCCACCCTTTGTAGGGACATAATTTATTATGTCCGAACGCCGCGAAGAGGCGTATTTATCAAGCAAAGCCAATCGGATACGTTCTTTCAGAACGTTCGGACATAATGAATTATGTCCCTACAAAGAATGGGGATTATGCCTTATTTATTATTAGTAATCAAGCTCCCTCCCTACGGGAGGGTTGGGGAGGGGCTGCTATATGCCACCTTTTGGCTTCCAAAAGGCCACCTTTTACACGCTAAAAGGCCGCCTTTCGCAG
>USHW01000058.1 GCA_900554545.1 uncultured Prevotella sp.
GGCCTGCGCCGCCATTACCGACAGGTCGGCGCTCACCGCCCGGGCGTACATCGCCTCGCCGCCGTCGGCCGGAAGGGTGGGGTAGAGCGTGTCGGTACACTCTATCGCCTCGCCGCCGTTCATGGCGCGGAGCTGTTGCAGCGTTGTGGCTCGCGCCGCGTCGGCCGCCGCAAGCTCCGTTTCGAGGTTCATGCGTTCCATCTTTATCTTGTTAAGCTCGATTATCGTGGCCTCTCCGCCGTCATATTTCTCGGTGAACGTAGCCAGCAGCTCGTCGGCCACCCGCCGCCGTTCGCGCAGCAGAGCCTGCCGCTTGTTGGCATGGATGAGGTCAAGGCACAGGTTTTTCGCGCCGAGAAGCACGTCGCGCCGTGCCGTGCGGTATTGCAGTTCCATGGCTTCGCCCTGCATCCTGCCGGCCTTACGCCGCGCTCCGTACAGCGTGGGGAAGTCGAACCCCTGCGTAACCACTAACTCAGAGCTTGCCACTCCGCTCACAGCGGAGTTGAAAAACGGACTGTATTCCACTGAAAGCCCCTCCAAGTTGTTCTGCTGTTTCTGCTCAAGGCGTGCCGCCTCGTTGCCCTTCAGCATGGCTTTCAGCTCTACGTTGTTGCGCTCCACGCTGCCGAGCACGTCGTTCATGGTCTGCGCGTTGAGGCTTGCCGCAAGGGCAAATGCCGCGATTGATAGTATTGTCGGTTTCATGTTATTGAAAAAATAATAGGACAAATAGGGCTGATAAGGCCGATAGACCTTGGCCGTGTAACACTAATAAAGCATATCTCCTTACTCCTTTACTCCTTTACTCCTTCTTTCTTCCTTCTCCCCTCCATCCATTCATAGACAATCGGTATTATGAAGCCGTTGAGGAACGTCGAGGTGAGCAGACCGCCCAGAATGACCTTCGCCATGGGGCTTTGTATCTCGTTGCCGGGCAGCCCTCCGCGCATGGCGAGCGGTATAAGGGCCAGCGCGGAGCACAGAGCCGTCATGAGGATGGGGTTCAGGCGGTCGAGCGAACCGCGCATGACGCACTGCCGCAGAGTGCCCGCGCCCTCCTGCCGCAGCGTGTTGTAATGGCTCACGAGCAGCATACCGTTGCGCGTGGCGATGCCGAACAGCGATATGAAGCCGATTATCGCCGGTATGCTTACTTCCCCGGTGGTGAACACAAGGGTCATTACGCCGCCGATTAAGGCCAGCGGAAGGTTGATGAGTATCACCGCGCTTTCAAGCGTGTTCTTGAATTGCATGTACAGAAGGAGGAATATCACCACGATGCTCAACGCCGAGGCGAGCATCAGGGTGCGGCTGGCCGCCTGCTCGCTCTCGAACTGGCCGCCGTATTCCACGTGGTAACCCTCGGGCAGCTTGACCTCCGTCTCCACGCGTTTCTGTATGTCGTTCACCACGCTACGCATGTCCCTGCCGCTCGCGTTGGCAGAAATCACGAGCTTGCGCTTCACGTTCTCGCGGTTGATAGTGTTAGGTCCCATGGCCGAAGTGACCTCCGCCACGCTCGCCAAGGGCACTTTCCGGCCGTCGGGAGTGTCGAGCATGAGGTCGCGTATGCGCTCCATGTCGCAGCGGTCGTGCTCTGCGGCGCGCACAACGAGGTTGAAGCTGCCGCCTTTCTCGTACACCTGCGACACCGTTTCGCCTGCCATGTTGACGCGGACGAACGTGTTGAAGTCGGCCATCGGTATGCCGTACATCTTCAGCATCTCGCGTTTCGGCTTTATTTCAAGCTCCGGCCGCTCCACCTGTTGCTCCACGTTGAGGTCGGCAAGGCCTTCAACGTCGCTCACGGCGGCCTTTATCTGGTTGGCGATGGTGTACATACGGTTGAGGTCGTCGCCGAAAAGCTTGATGGCGATGCCGGCCTGCGTGCCGCTGAGCATAGCGTCGATGCGGTGGCTTATGGGCTGTCCTATCTCGATGTTGGCGCCCTTTATGGCCGCGAGACGGTGCCGGATGTCGTCTAAAAGCTCTTCGTGCGAGCGGTCTTTCAGCTCGAACGGAGCCTCGATTTCCGACACGTTTACGCCCAATGCGTGCTCGTCAAGCTCGGCTCGGCCGGTCTTCCGCGCCACGGTTTGTATCTCGGGGATTGACAAAAGGATTTCTTCGGCACGCCGTCCGATTTTGTCCGACTCCTCAAGTGATATTCCCGGCATCGAGCTTATGTTGATTGTGAACGAGCCTTCGTTGAACTTCGGCAGGAAGCTGTGCCCCAAGGTGAAGAACAAAGCCACGGCGACGACGAACAGGACGGCCGTAGACGCCACCACCGGACGCTTGTGTTCCAACGCCCATGAGAGCCAACGCTCGTAGTGTTTCTTCATCCACCGCGCCACAAAAGCCTCCTTCGGCACGCCGCCGTCTTTTCCTCCGCCTAATAGATAGCTGCAAAGCACCGGTGTAAGGGTGAGCGCAACCACCGTCGAAGCCGCCAAGGCGACGATGAAGGCCACGCCAAGCGGTATGAGCATACGGCCCTCCATGCCGCTGAGATAGAACAAGGGAATGAAGCTGACGATGATTATCGCGGTGGAGTTGAGTATCGGCATGCGCACCTCTCGCGACGCATTGAACACCACGTCGAGCACAGGCAGCCGTTCGCCCTTGGGCAACAGGCGGTTCTCGCGCAAGTGTTTCCACACGTTCTCCACATCGACGATGGCGTCGTCGACGAGCGAACCGATGGCGATTGCCAGTCCGCCGAGGCTCATCGTGTTGACGCTCATGCCGAAATAGTGCAGCACCAGGAGCGACATGAGCAGCGAAACGGGCAGCGTGATGAGTGATATTATCGTGGTGCGGACGTTCGCAAGGAAGAGGAACAGCACTATTACGACGAACAGTGCGCCCTCATACAGCGAGTGTTCCACGTTGGTTATCGAGCTTTCTATGAACCTCGACTGGCGGAAAGCGTCAGTACTTACGTGTACGTCGGCAGGCAAATTCTTCTCCAAGTCTTTCAAAGCCTCCTCCAGACGTTCGGTAAGCTCGATGGTTCCGGTGCCGGGCTGCTTGGTGACTGTCAGCAGGACGGCGGGCTTTCCCTTCTCCGACGCGAGACCTAAGCGCGGCAGTTGCGCCCCCACTTGCACGTCGGCGACGTTTCCAAGGGTAACAGCGTCGCCGTTGACTGTCTTCACCACCACGTCGGCCATCTGCCTTACGTCGTCGGTTGACACCACTCCGCGCACTATGTACTCGTTGCCGTACTCGTAAATCACGCCTCCGTTGGTGTTGCGGTTCATCTGATTGGTGGCCGCAAGCACCTCGTTCAGCGTGACGCCGTAGTGCGCCATGCGCCCCGGATGCAGCAAAATCTGGTATTCCTTGATGTCACCGCCGAGCACGGCCACCTGCGACACGCCGCCCGTTGACATCAGCCGGGGGCGTATAGTCCAGTCGGCAATGGTGCGAAGCTCCATCATCGACGTGCTGTCGGCGGTCAGTCCCACGATAAGGACTTCACCGAGGATTGACGACTGCGGCCCTAACGTGGGCTTGCCGACATTCTCCGGCAGCGTCTCGGTAACCGCCGCGAGCTTCTCGGACACTATCTGGCGCGCTAAGTAGATGTCGGTGTCCCAGTCGAACTCCACCCACACGACGGAGAAACCCGTCGCGGAGGACGAGCGGACGCGGCGGACGTGGGTGGCACCGTTGACCGCCGTCTCGATGGGAAACGTCACAAGCTGCTCCACCTCCTCGGCGGCCATGCCTCCGGCCTCGGTCATTACGACCACCGTAGGGGCGTTCAAGTCGGGGAACACGTCAACTTCAGTCTGTCCCGTAGCCACTATTCCGGCCACGGTGAGCAGCACCGCCGCCACGAGAACGAGCAGGCGGTTGTGCAGGGAGAAATGGATTATCTTGTCGAGCATGATGAATAAAGCCCCCACCCGGCCTCCCCGAGGGGAGGAGAAGGGATATGTCATCGGGGCTGCTGGAATTGGGTTGTTGATTGTTTATGCGCTAATTCAATAAAGGTAACCAAGCTCCTCCCCTCGGGGAGGTGGGAGGGGGCTTCAGTGATTATGCGTATGTCCCGGAATGGTGTTGCTTGCGCCGGCCAGTCTCACCTGTACCGCGCCCTTGGCAACCACTTTTTCGCCGGCTTTCAGGCCGCTTTTTATCTCCACGCGCTCGCCGTCGGTCTGGCCTACGGTCACTTCGCGGCGCTCGTAACACGTCGGGTCGGTCTGTATGTAGACGAAGTTGAGGCCCTGCTCGTCGGTCAAAGCCGACACGGGAACTGTCACAACACCCTGCCGCGGAGCGGTTAATAGGTATGTCTCAACGAACGTTCCGGTGGGCACGTCGGCGCGGTTGGCGAACTCGAAGGTCACCGGTATGTATGGCGAACCGTCGCCGGTCTGTTTGCCGGTGGCAACGAGGCGGCCGTTCATCTGCGCGAGACTGTACACGCGGTCGTCGTAGGCCGTCTTGAACTTGGCCGAGTGCAGCGTGCCCATCTGCGTGTAGTAACGCTCCGGCACGTTGGCTCTGAGATAGAGGCTGCGCGTCTGCGTGACGGTCATCATCGGCTGCCCCACGCTTACGTAGTCGCCTTCCTTGACGAGACACGCCTTCACATAGCCGCCGATTGGCGATTTTACGGCCACTCCCGGCTGGCTTCCGCCGCCCTGAGCGAACGCCTCGTAGGCTGCCTTTGCGGCCTCATAGTCGGCGCGTATGGCGTTGAAGTTCTTTTGGGTTACAATCTTGTCCTTGACAAGTTTTGCCGCGCGTTCGTACTCGTTCTTGGCTCTTTGGTAGGCGATGGCGGCCTGCCGCGCCGGGTCGTCCTGCAATTTGTCCGACGAAATGGTGAACACCGCCGCGCCTTTGCCCACCGGCGAGCCTTCGGCCATGCCGCGCACGGGCCTCACTATGCCTGCCACGGTGGCAACGACGGTGGCCTCGTCGCCCTGCGCCGCCAGTATCTTGCCGCCGCAGGGTATTACTCCGCAGAACTCGCCCGGCACAACCGTCTCGACGACTATGCCCGAGGCCTTGGCCTGTTTGGCGTCTATTACTATCTCGTCGGCATGTCCTGCCTCCTCCTTGGCGCGTGTCTCGGTCTCGTGGCCGTGCCCGTCGTCGGCTTCGGTGTGGCCTCCGCTGTGTCCGCAGGCCGATAGCAGCAGCGTGCCGCATGCCGCCATAAATAACGTTTTGTAAAGCATGGTAATGTCGTTTTTCTTATTTTAGGTGCAAAAATAAGGCAAAGGGCGTGCAACTGGGTTGCATTTTTTTAGGAGTAAGGAGAGGAGGAGAGAAGGAGTAAGGAGAAAAATGCAAGAAGAAAGGAGTAAAGGGGTAAGGAGAGAAGGGGTAAAGAGCGTGCATCATGGTGTTAATGAGAAAATAAATAAGGAGAGAAGGGTAATCTCCTTACTCCTTCTCTCCTTACTTCTTATACTACTAAAGAAGTTTACTTACTCCTTCTCTCCTTACTCCTTTACTCCTTAAAAAATTATTTTCTCGGCTTCCTTCTTGCCCATCCTTCCTCGCTGAAGTCAGGCTCGTCGCCGACGAGTTTCACGTCGTTGCCGCCCTTGTTGAAGAACTGGCGCCAGTCGTCCTTGCGTCCGCTCTCCTGGAAGTCGGCTGCGGCCTTCTTGCGGCGGCGTTCGGTGCGCTCGCCGCCCTCCTGCCGGTCACGGCGTGTCTTCTTCTCGAAGTTGCCCGGCTTGTCGCTCTTGCGGCCTCCGCGCTGCGGCTTCGTGTCGCGGTCGGCGTCGTTGCAGCGCACCTGGCGGCCCTTGTACGTAGTGCCGTCCAATGCGCGCATAACGTTCACGGCGTCTTTCTCGGGCACTTCAAAGTACGACATCTTCGACATGAGGTCGATGGCGCCTATTTCCTGCCGTCCGCCGCGCATGTTGCGGTTGACGAATTGCATCAGCTCGCCGGGGTAGAAGCCGTCGGCCTTGCCCAGGTTGATGAACAACCGGCGGTAGCCCGGCTCCGCCTTGTGCGTGCGCTTGCGCTCGTCGCTGGTGCGCTCTTTCTTCTTGCGCTCGCTGCGGCTTTCGGGCTTGCCTATCTCTGGCGCGTCGGCGTAGTATGCGAGGAACTTGCCGAACTCAAGGCTTACGATTTTCTTTATGACGTCTTCCTTGTCGATGTACTCGAAGTAGCGGTTGATGTCGTCCATGAAGGGTGCTATCTCCTCGTCGTTGACGTCGGTCTTGACAATCTGGTCCATCACCTTGTAGAGCTGCTTCTTGCATATCTCCTCGGCCGAAGGTATCTCCGCCTGTACAAAGTCCTTGCCTATGGTCTTCTCTATGGCGCGGATTTTCGACTTCTCGCGTGTGTGTACGATTGAGATTGACGTTCCCTTCTTGCCCGCGCGGCCTGTACGTCCGCTTCGGTGGGTGTAGCTCTCGATGTCGTCGGGCAGTCCGTAGTTGATGACGTGCGTCAGGTCGTCAACGTCGAGGCCGCGCGCCGCCACGTCGGTGGCCACGAGCAGCTGCGTGAGGTGCTGTCGGAACTTCTGCATGGTGAGGTCGCGCTGCGCCTGCGAGAGGTCGCCGTGCAGCGACTCGGCGTTGTATCCGTCGTGTATGAGCTTGTCGGCAATCTCCTGCGTCTCGCGCTTCGTGCGGCAGAATATTATCGCAAATATTTTCGGATAGAAGTCAACTATGCGCTTGAGTGCCAGGTATTTGTCCTTGGCGTTCACCATGTAGTATATGTGGTTGACGTGTTCCGCGCCCTCGTTGCGGCTTCCCACCACGATTTCCTTCGGGTCGGTAAGGTAGTTACGGGCTATTTTCTCTATTTCACGGCTCATCGTAGCCGAGAAGAGCAGCGTGTTGCGGTCTTTCGGCACGCCTGCCAGTATTTCGTCGATGCTCTCTGAGAAGCCCATGTTAAGCATCTCGTCGGCCTCGTCGAGCACGACGTTCTTCACGGCTTCGAGCTTCGCCACGCCGCGGTGCATCAGGTCGATGAGTCGTCCCGGAGTGGCTACGATTATTTGCGCGCCCTTCTTCAGTGCGCGGATTTGGTTCTCTATGGACGTACCGCCGTAAACGGGCACTATGTGTATGCCGTCCATGTACTTTGAAAAGTCCTTCAAATCGTCAGCAATCTGAAGGCACAACTCCCTCGTAGGGCTGAGCACAATGGCCTGCGTCTGGCGCACGCGCGAGTCGGTGCGCTGCAAGATGGGTATGCCGAACGCCGCCGTCTTGCCCGTGCCGGTCTGCGCAAGGGCAATTACGTCGTTCCTGTTTCCCAAAAGATACGGGATTACTTCCTCCTGTACAGGCATGGGTTGCTCAAAGCCCAATTCCTCAATGGCGCGGCGAATCTCTTCGCTGACGCCCAATTCTTCAAATGTCTTCAATCTAAAATAATTATGTATAAAAACTGCAGTCACGCCAAACGTTCAAGCTCCGTTTGGCTTTCACGGGTGCAAAGATAGCGCAAGCCGAGCGAAGTGCAAAATAAAAGCGAGAAAATCGAGCTTTTATTTTTCAGCGGACAGGCCGCAGGCGCACCTCATGCGGCAGCCTTATCGGCCCTATCCGGCCTATTTCTCCTATTCAATTGAATAGGACAAATAGGGCTGATAAGGCCAATATGCCAACTGCCTGACTGCCAAGGAGTTTGCAGTAGATGTCCTTTTAGCCTGCAAAAGGCCGCAAACCGCAGGCCAAAAGACGCCCTTTTGCACCGCAAAATGCCACCTTTTGCAAAAACACCGGTTACGGCTTTGCGCTTCATCGCAAAAGAATTACCTTTGCATACCGCATAACCCAATAACCGTAAAACCTCATAACCCTCAACAACCGCATAACCTCACAACCGTAAAACCGTATAACCCAATAACCGTAAAACCTCATAGCCCCCAACAACCGCATAACCTCACAACCGTAAAACCGTATAACCCAATAACCCCAAAACCGTATAACCCCAAACATGAAAATAGCAGTATTCTGTTCGGCGAACGCCGACATTGACGAAAAGTATTTCAAGGCGGCTGAAGAACTGGGCCGCTGGATTGGCGCAAACGGCCACACATTAGTGTTCGGAGGGTGCAACCTCGGACTGATGGAGTGCGTCGCCAAGGCCACAAGAGAGTCCGGAGGGCGCACCATCGGCGTTGTGCCGTCAATCATCGAGCGCGGCGGCAAGGCCAGTCCGAACATGGACGTGACGATACCCTGCGACAACCTGAGCGACCGCAAGGACATCATGACGATGCAGGCCGACGTGGCCGTGGCTCTGCCCGGCGGCGTGGGCACGCTCGACGAGGTGTTCACCGTGGCCGCGGCGGCGTCGATAGGATACCACAAGAAGCGCGTGATACTCTACAACGTTGACGGCTTCTGGCGCTCGCTTCTGGCGATGCTCGACGACCTCAAGGCCAAGGGAGTGATGCGCCGGGGGCTTGACGACAGCCTTGTAGCGGCCGGTACGCTCGACGACGTTGTGCGCCTGCTCGGCGGCGACGGGCAGTAAGTCATGACGGCAGTGGCCTGCCACAACGCGAAAGGCGTCCTTTCATCGTGTGAAAGGACGCCTTTCGCGTTATTCTTTGCTTTCTTTGAAACGGCGCGCAGCCTTATGCCGCCGGGCCTGCGGCCTTCTTACCGAACATCTTGTCAACCACAATGGCCACCGCTCCGTCTCCCGTCACGTTGCAGGCCGTGCCGAAGCTGTCCATCGCTATGTACAGGGCAATCATCAAGGCCTGGTCTTGCTCGCCGAAGCCGAGCACCGACGCCAGCGGAGCCAGCGCCGCCATGATTGACCCTCCGGGCACTCCCGGCGCGGCAACCATCATCACCGACAGCAGCATTATGAAGCCGGTGAACAGCACCGGGTCGTGAGGCATGCCCTTGAGCATGCAGATGGTGAGGGCGCAGGCCGTGATTTTCATCACTGAGCCTGACATGTGGATGGTCGCGCAGAGCGGAACGGTGAAGCCGGCCACGTCCTTGCTCACGCCGTTAAGCTCGGTCTGTTTCAGCGTAACGGGGATGGTGGCCGCCGAAGACGACGTGCCCAAGGCCGTGAAATACGCCGGCATCATGCGCCAGAGCAGCTTCAGCGGATTGCGCTTTGACAGCAGTCCGGCCACGCAGAACTGGTAAAGCAGTATCACGATGTGCAGGATGAAGATGACGACGATGATTTTCGCGAACACCGCCATTATCGAATAAGCCTCGCCGCTGGCCGTCATGTTGAGGAAGATGCCGAAGATGTAAGGCGGCAGCAGGGGGATGATGGCCTTCTCGATAACCTTGCCCGTGATGGCCATAAGCTCGTCGGCGCCCCGCCGCATCACGGGGGCGTCGCCGTAGGCTATGCCAAGACCCATCATGAACGACAGCACGAGGGCGCTCATAACGTCTAAGAGTGGAGGTATGGCGATGGTGAAATAAGGCTCTATGGCGGCCTGCGCACCCTGCGACGAGGTGGCGGCCAGCCCCTCGGTCATGGCCGGGAAGAGCGCGCTGCCAGTGCCGTAGGCCAGCATTCCGCACAGCACCGTGTCGACGTAGGCTATCGCCACCGTGGCAATGAGCATCTTTCCGGCCGACTTGCCGATGCCGGCTATTGCCGGAGTGACAAGCCCCACGATTATTATCGGCACGAGGAAGCCGAGAAACTGGCTGAAGATGGCGTTGAAGGTGATGAACGGGCGTATCCAGGGTTCTGTCATTACGTTGCCCAATGCCACGCCGAGTATTATGGCAACGATAATCCGGGGCAGCAGCCCGAAGCGTGTTTTTTTCATCTGTAAGTAAGCGGTTTAAGGTTATTCTTATGAAAAAGCCCCGTGAGGCGTGCATCCCCACGGGGCGTATCGGTAGGTTTCCGTGGCTTCGGGGCGGTCCGCCGAAGCGCACGCGAGCCGTTATCTGTCCTGCTTCAGGCGTTCGGCCATTGCGCGTCCGAGTGCCTCGCACTGTGCGAAGGTGTCGTCTTTGAGGCTCTGTTTCATCTCCACCGGCACTCCCACAGGCTCGAACTTGAGGTGGTGTTCGTTCCATTCCTTGATGCGCTCCACGGCCTTTCCTGCCCACGCATAGCTGCCGAACCAGCCTAAGTAGTGGCGGTTCTTGATGTCCTTGCCGGCCAGCTCGCTCAAAAGCACTTCCATTTCGTGGTACAGTCCGGCGTTGTACGTCGGCGCGCCGACGATGAGTCCGCGGTAACGGAACACGTCACGTATGATGTAAGAGTGGTGAGTCTTCGACACGTTGTACATAACGATGTTCTTGATGCCGGCCTGGCTCGCCGCGCGGGCTATCACTTCGGCCATGCGTTCGGTGTTGCCGTACATCGTTCCGTAGCATATCACGATGCCTTCCTCGGTCTCGTAGCGGCTTAGACGGTCGTAGATGCCTATCACCTTGTCAACATATTCGTGCCATACGGGGCCGTGTGTCGAGCAGATGTAGTCGAGCTGCACTCCCTCTAATTTCTTCAGGGCGTTCTGTACGGGAGTTCCGTACTTGCCGACGATGTTCGAATAGTAGCGTACCATCTCCAGCCAGAACCCGTCGCAGTTGATTTCAGAGTCTATTATGCCGCCGTTCAGCGCGCCGAAGCAGCCGAACGCGTCGCCGGAGAACAGCGTGTTGGTGGTTGTGTCGAGCGTGACCATCGTCTCGGGCCAGTGCACCATAGGGGTGAGAACGAACGAGAGCTTGTGGTGTCCGAGGTCGAGCGTAGAGCCGTTCTTCACCTCCACCTCGTCGGTCGTTATGCCGTAGAAGCCCTCAATCATGCCGAACGTCTTTTTGTTGGCCACGATTTTCACTCCGGGATAGTACTTCCTGATAAGCTCTATGGCGCCGCTGTGGTCGGGTTCCATGTGGTTGATGACGAGATAATCTATCTGCCTGTCGCCCAATACTTCGCGTATGTTCTTGAGGTAAGGCATGAAGAAGTCAACCTCCACGGTGTCGACGAGGCACACCTTGTCGTCGTCGATGAGGTAAGAGTTATAAGAAACGCCGTTGGGCAGCGGCCACAAGCCTTCGAAAAGCTCCTTGTTGCGGTCGTTGACGCCAACGTAATAGATTTTGTCTGTAATCTCAATCATGTCTGTATTTGTTTTAGTTGTTTCCTTTCAATGCGTTGCCAAACTCCTTCTTCATGGCCTCTCCGAAAGCCTTGTCTACGGAGTTGCCTATGCTTCGGCAGCAGTTGGCCGAGAAGGCGAGGGCGCACCGTATGATGTTGTCCCACGTCTGTTCGGGTATCGCGCCGTCCATCATGTCGCGCGTCACGCCGTAACGCATCATGCCGTACACTATTCCGGCGTTGAAGTTGTCTCCGGCGCCGATGGTGCTCACCGTCTCCGTGGCCTCCACGGCGTAGCTCTTGCGCAGCCCGTTGTCGCCGCGCAGCTCCACGTCGGCCGCCCCGTCGGTGTAGACGAACTTCTTGCAGTAGAACGAAATCTCAGAGTTGTACACCTTGTCGGGCGTGTCCATGCGGTACATCACGTTGAAGTCGTCGCGGCTTCCGCGCACTATGTCGGCGTATTCGAAGTTCTCCAGGATGTTCGGTGTCAGCTTCATCACCTCGTCGGCGTGCGCCGCGCGGAAGTTGACGTCATAGTAGATGATGGCTCCGCGGTCGCGTGCGGCGTTGAGTATTGCGGCCACCTGCGGTCGTATGACCGGGTTTACGGCGTAGTAAGAGCCGAGCATCACGATGTCGTCGCGGTTGATTTCAGGCGTGATGTAGTCCAGGCGGTCGTGCGGATGGTCCTTGTAGAATATGTATTCGGCGTCGTTCTGCCCGTTGAGGAACGCCAGCGAGACGGGCGACTTTGTGCCCTTGTTACGGCTGACGAACGTTGCGTCGACGCCGTTCTCCTTCAGGAAGCTCACCGTTTTTTCGCCGATGCGGTCGTCGCCCACCTCGCTTATGAACGCCGCCGGCACCCCGGCGCGCCCCAGCGATATTATGCCGTTGTACACGGAGCCGCCCGGCACG
The DNA here is from genome assembly GCA_900554545.1 of uncultured Prevotella sp. Classification (GTDB taxonomy): domain Bacteria; phylum Bacteroidota; class Bacteroidia; order Bacteroidales; family Bacteroidaceae; genus Prevotella. The sequence goes on from USHW01000058.1 coordinate 12,001, forward strand.
GCGCTCACGGGCTGCCCGCCCTTGAATATGATGTCGAGCACGGTTTCGCCTATTCCTATTACCTTGCGCATTGTCGTTGTATTGCGATATGTTGGATATTCGCCGCAAAGATAGTGAAAAAATGCTTTTTATGTAATCCGTAGCGTGTTAAACTCGTGAAAAACCTGTAATTTTGCACCCTTGGTTATGAAATACAACACTCATGTTTTAGGCAACGGGCTGCGCGTCATCCATCTGGCGTCGGCGTCGCCCGTGGTGTATTGCGGCTACGCCGTCGGCGCAGGCACGCGCGACGAGCTGCCGGGCGAGGAGGGTCTTGCCCACTTCTGCGAGCACATGACGTTCAAGGGCACTGCCCGGCGGCGCTCCATGCAGGTGCTTAACTGCCTGGAGAGCGTGGGCGGCGACCTCAACGCCTTCACGAACAAGGAGGACACGGTGTTCCATGCGGCCATCCTGCGCGAGCACCTGCCGCGCGCCGTCGACCTGCTTACCGACATCGTGCTGCACAGCACCTATCCGCAGGCCGAGCTGGAGAAGGAAATAGAGGTGGTGTGCGACGAGATAGAGTGCTACAACGACTCGCCGGCGGAGCTGATTTACGACCGCTTCGAGAACATGGTGTTCGGCGGGCATCCCCTCGGACACAACATCCTCGGCACGCAGGAACGCCTGCGCGGCTTCACACATGACGACGTGGCGCGCTTCACAGGCAGGCATTACCGTCCGGAGAACGCGGTGTTCTTCGCTTATGGAGACATCGGCTTCGACCGCCTTGTGCGCCTCTTGGAGAAGGCCACGGCCGGCTTTCCGCAGTGCGCCCCGCGCCGCGGAAAGGCGCGCGATGCGGTTGTTCCGGAGTACATGCCGCGCGAGGAGACCGTAGAGAGGGGCACGCACCAGGCGCATGTGATGCTGGGCTGCCGCGCCTATGACGTGCACGACGCGCGCCGCTTCACGCTTTACCTTATGAACAACATTCTCGGCGGCCCGGGCATGAACGCCCGGCTGAACATTGCCCTGAGGGAGAAGCACGGACTGGTGTACACCGTCGAAAGCTCGATGGTGAGCTATTCGGACACGGGGATGTGGTGCGCTTACTTCGGGTGCGACCCTCACGACGTGTCGAAATGCCGCCGCCTCGTGATGCGCGAGCTTGACAAGCTGGCCTCGAAGCCGCTTTCAGCCGCCGCCCTCGCCGCCGCAAAGCGGCAGATAAAGGGGCAGATAGGCGTGGCCTGCGACAACCGCGAGAGCTTCGCCCTCGACTTCGGCCGCAGCTACCTGCACCACGGCATCGAGAAGGACGTGGCGCGGCTCATGGCGCGTGTCGACGAGGTGACAGCCGAGGGGATGCAGGCCGTTGCGCAGGACGTGTTCCGCAAGGACAGGCTTACCACGCTGATGTTTGTGTGAGTTATGTCTTATGGAGTTAAAGAAGTTAAAGGAAGTTATCACTCGCTGCGCTCGTTAGAAGTTAAAGCC
>USHW01000059.1 GCA_900554545.1 uncultured Prevotella sp.
AAAAAGAAAGAAGTAAATAAAAAAAAAACACACCCCGCAAAAGATTTTGGGGCGCCCCAGCCTGTGCCAGCCGGGGCGGCGGTTCCTCCCGGAATGGTGGCTTATGTCGGCCCCGTTGCAGGGCAACCTGCTTCTGCTGAAGGTCAGGTGGCTGCGTCCGGCACAGCTGAAGAAGGCGTGCAGCCTTCCGGCCAGCCGGTGGTTGCCGGCCAGGCAGTGCCCGGCTGGGTGGCTGCGCAGCAGCAGGTGTCTCCCGAAATGGAAGAAGCCACGTCAAATTATGTTGACGAGCTTAAGAAACTTACCGAGACATTGGCGAAGGTTTCAGAGCAGAGCGCACGCCTTACACGTGATTCGGAGGAGATGGAGAACCTCAACCGCACGCTTACCGGCATCTGCAAGGTGTACGAGATGCAGCTTAAAGGCGCAAGTTCGCAAATCGGAACGATTGACGAAATCAACGAACAGTCGCGCCGTATGGCTTCACAGATAGAACAGCTTAACAAGATTTACGCCCGTATGATTGAGGCGATGACCGTAAATATGCGTGCAACCGCAACCAACGGGGGCAACGCTGAAGTATAATAAGGCATGGCAATAAAGAAAAGACCGGTATCTCCGCGCCAGAAGATGATAAACTTGATGTATGTCGTCTTGATGGCGATGCTCGCGCTCAACGTGTCGACGGAAGTGCTTGAAGGCTTTTCCCTTGTAGAGGAAAGCCTGCACCGCACCACCACCAACTCGGCTTCGGAGAACGCGGCCATATACGGTGACTTCGAGGCTCAGATGAAGGCGAACCCGCAGAAGGTTAAGGCGTGGTTTGACAAGGCCACCGCCGTGAAGCGCATGAGCGACTCTCTGTACAACTTCGCGCAGGAACTCAAGGTGGCAATCGTGAAGGAAGCCGACGGGGAAGACGGTGACGTGTTCAACATAGAGCGCAAGGACGACCTTGAAGCGGCCAACCAAGTGATGCTCGCTCCAGGCAAGGGACAGGGCAAAAGGCTGTTCGACGCCATCAACTCTTTCCGTGAACGCATCCTGGCGATGGTGACCGACGAGCGTCAGAAAGCCATAATAGCGAGCAACCTGACAACAACGCTTCCCAAGAACGCCAAGACCATGGGGAAGAACTGGCAGGAGTACATGTTTGAGGACATGCCGGTGGCCGCCGCCGTGACGTTGCTTACAAAGCTACAGGGCGACATCCGTTACGCGGAAGGCGAGGTGCTGCATACACTTGTTGCCAATATTGACATGAAAGACATACGTGTCAACAAGCTGAGTGCTTTCGTAATACCCAACGCGCAGACCATAGTGCGCGGCGACAAGTTCTCTGCGCAAATCGTGATGGCCGCCGTCGACACGACGCAGAGGCCGCAAATATTCATAGGCGGACGGCAGATGAACCTGCGTGACAACACTTACGAGATTGTGACAAGCCGCACAGGTGATTTCAACTTGACAGGTTACATCACAATGCTGAACGGCAACGGCGAGACAATCCGCCGCGACTTCTCACAGAAATACACCGTTGTTGACCCAAGTGCAACCGTTTCCGCCGACCTTATGAACGTGCTTTATGCTGGTTACAGCAATCCTGTCAGCATAAGCATTCCCGGTGTTCCGCTCACCAAGGTGTCGGCAACCATGAGCGGAGGAACGCTTCAGCCGGTGGCTCCTGGCAAGTATATCGCGCGTCCGTCGACAGTGGGGCAGGATGTTACTATAAATGTTTTGTCGCTGCAAACCGGCACGGCGCGGCAGGTAGGGCAGTTCACTTTCAAGGTGCGTAAGCTGCCCGACCCGACACCGTACATACAAATCGGCGACAACCGTTTCCGTACAGGAGGTCTTGTCAAGTCGTCGCTGATGTCGGCAAAGGGCATAAATGCAGCTATTGACGACGGCTTGTTGGACATTCCGTTCGATGTCCTGGGCTTCGAGGCGGTGTTCTATGACAACATGGGCAACGCTGTTCCGATGGTGTCTAACGGCAGCGCCTTCACCCAGCGCCAGCGCGAAACGTTCCGCCGTCTCGCACGCAACAAGCGCTTCTACATAACGCGCATAACCGCCGTAGGCCCTGACGGCATACGCCGTACGTTGCCCGCGTCGATGGAAATAATAGTGAAATAGGCTGTCTGCGGAGACAAGGCAGTAGGTGATTGCAGCAGTTATGTACTGTTTTATAACCTGAAAGACCGGCCTACCGCAGAACCTCAAAACCGTAAAACCTCAAAACCGAAAATATAAGATATGGCCAAATTCTTGTTTACAAAAACTATATGGCATTTTGAAAAGCCGCGTCGCAGCCTGTCGTTGCGTGCCTTTTCAGCAGTCCTGCTATTGCTTTTGTCCCCACCCAACCCCGAAACCCCCCACCCGGCGGCGCGCCGCCGTGAACAGCAGCAGCGCAAGGTGCAGAGCGCGCAGGGGCTTACCACCCGTGCGCAAATATCCTATCCCGTGGCGGCCAAGATGTCCGAGGATGTTGTTTGGCGGCGCGACATTTACCGTGAAATACTGCTTCAAGAGGATGCCAACGCGGCTTTGTATTACCCCGTAGAGCCTGCCGGTTCGCAGATGAACTTGTTTACTTACCTTTTCAAGCTTGTTATTGGCGGCACGGTGAAGGGGTTTGAATACCGTCTTGACGGCAACGAGGTGTTTACCGACTCCGCACAGATTGATCGAAAGGGGTTCCTTGACAACTACCATGTATATTATGAGCGTACAAACAACAGCATTCACATAGACGACAGCGACATTCCTTCTGCCGAGGTCAAGTCGTATTACATAAAGGAGAGTGCTTATTACGACCAGGCTTCGGCCACTTTCCACGTCAAGCCTGTAGCCCTCTGCCCCGTGCTGTGGCGTACTGACGATTTCGGCGACGGCGAACAGAAGTATCCTCTGTTCTGGGTTAGGTATGATGAAGCAGCTCCATATTTGGCGCGGCAGGTTGTTATGACGAGCAACCTGAACAATGCGGCCACCATGAGCATGGACGATTACTTTACGCGCAACCTGTATAAGGGCAAGATTTACAAGACAAACAATATGCTCGGACGAACTCTCGCCCAGTATTGTCCCAACGATTCAGCCCTTGCCAAGGAGCAGCGGCGCATCGAAAACGAGCTGGCAGCATTCGAGAAGAACATCTGGGGCGACCAGGCGCGCAAGGATTCGCTCGACAGCATAGCCAAACTTGACGTAAAGGACAAGAAGGCCAAGAAGGCAAAACGCAACCGCCGCGCATCCACTTCGGTGCGCAAGCGCAGCTCGTCAAGCAAGTCTTCAGGCTCTCAGCCTGCCGCACGCGTTACAGTGCGCCGCCAGAGGCATTGATTTCGTTCTTTATTCCTTGATTTGTAATCCTGTATAGGGCATGCCGCCTCCTTTTTATGGAGCGTTAGCTGCTGTGGATTATAAGTCAAGGATTTTGTGTTTGTAAGATTAAAGTTTATGCTTATGAGGAAGATTCTGGTTTTTGCGGTGTTCGTGTTTGCCGTATTTTGCGTCGTTCCTGTGCATGCGCAGTTCAAGTTCGGCCTTAAGGCAGGCGTAGAATTTTCCGACTTGTCGGTTGACGATGCTTTCGAGTCAACCAACGGCATGGGTTTCTTCATCGGCCCTACCGTCAAGGTCAAACTCCCGCTTGGAGGTCTGGGCGTTGACGCTTCGGTGCTTTATGACTGGTATGAGGCTGAAATTGAGGATGTTGCAAATAGTGACAGACGCATAAACGAGCAGCACATCAACATACCCGTAAACCTGCGTTATGCCTTCGGACTTGGTGAAACGGCGTCTTTCTTCATCTATGCCGGGCCGCAGGTCGGTTTCTCTATAGGTAACAGGCATCAAGGCTTTTTTGACGGTTTGGCAGAGTGGAACACGCGCAGTTCCGTGTTCAGCGTCAACGCCGGGCTTGGTTTCGAGTTTCTTAGCCGCATGCAGTTCGGCTTCAATTACAATATTGTATGCGGCAGCAGCGCCGAACTGAAGGTGTTTGAGGACAGGCAATGGAACACGTATGACGCCCGTGCCAACATGTGGCAGGTTTCTTTAGCGTATTATCTGTAATCCCTTACGGTGTGCGGTCTTTGCTGTGCACTGTGTTTGAATTTGTTTTTATATGTTCAATTTAAAGATAAAGTCTATATTTATGAGAAAGATTTTCACAATTGCCGTTCTCGTGGCGGCTACATGCTTCGCCGTTCCGGCGCAGGCACAGTTCAAGTTCGGTCTGAAAGGCGGTTTGAACATAACCGACATGTCGTTCAGCAGTGACGTGCTTAACGCATCCAATCGCACCGGCTTCTTCATCGGTCCTACTGTCAAGTTCAAAATTCCGTTGCTCGGCTTCGGCATCGATGCCGCCGCGCTTTACGACCAACGGGAGGCCGAGTTTGACGATGTTTACGATGATGACGGGCATATTATGCGCGGACAGAAAGTCAAGCAGCAGGCCATAAACATTCCTATCAACCTGCGTTACGATTTCGGCATAGGCAGCCTTGCTGCCCTTTATCTTGCCGCCGGACCACAGTTCGGCTTCAATGTCGGCGACAAGCATAAGTCGCTTTTTGACGATTCGATGGACTGGAAGATGAAAACCTCGAACTTCAGCGTCAACCTTGGCGCCGGTGTATTGCTGTTAAGCCATTTGCAGGTAGGCTTCAACTACAACATAGTTTGCGGCAAGACAGGCGAGCTGACCTATAAGTCGGGTTTTGACAATGCCTTGCGCGGCCGTGCAAACACTTGGCAGATTTCCGCCGCTTACTATTTCTAAGCGCGTCAATGCGGCGCTTCCGCGCTTTCAATACAGAGGGAGGCTTCATACATTGGAGCCTCCCTTAATTTTTATATCCATACTGAAGGCTTCTCCGTATCGGCGGATTTGTAATCCGCCGCATAAAAAATCCGGATTTGCAATCCGTCAACAACCTTGTACGAGAATGCTATAGGGATTACAAATCCCTTTAAGTAAACGTGAGTTCGGCATAAGAGAATGCTATAGTATTCCTACTTCAAGCGGTCGGTTGGTAACAGTCATTCCGCGCTCCGACGCGGAATCCAGGACAAAAAGATGAGAAAAAATCTGGTTGTTAGCACTGGATTCCGCGTCGGAGCGCGGAATGACTGTTACCAACCGACTATTTGAAATACAAAACTATATAAATTATTTCATTTCAAAGAGTGATTATTCTTATGCCGAACTCACGTTAAGTAAATGTGCGGATTGCAAATCCGCACGGACATCAGCAATAATATTTGCACCCTCTGGATGCCGCATCGCCGTGCGGCATGACTAATGCCGAGCGCCTCACTTGTCTTTAATTGAGCGTGAGTTCGATATAAGCACATGCCGAACTCGTGTTAATTGAAAATAGGTAATCAAGCTCCCTCCCTTAGGGAGGGCTGGGGTGGGTATTTATTTAATTGAAGATGGAGAATGTAGAATTGATAATTATGATTACCTTTCAAGATTGTCTGCCAACAAGGCAAATCACAATTCTCCATCCTCAATTCTCTATTCTCAATTTAAAACATGGCAAATTGGAAGGTAAAAGGTGCCCTTTTGCACGCTAAAAGGCCGTCTTTTGTCGTGCAAAAGGCGGCCTTTCTCAAACAGCTTGATTATAAGGCATTTACAAGGTTGGTTCCGTTTGTGTCATTGCCCGGTGGCGTTCAGGTATTCACGCTTCTTTATCTGGTAGCCGGCGTATGCCTCGACGTATGCCGAGCGGCTGTTCTGGTAAAGCGTCTGCGCCTCAAGCAGGTCGCTCATCGTGGCCGTTCCGGCGCGGTAGTAGTCGTCGTGCAGGCGCAGGTTTTCCTCTGCCTGTCCGATTGATTCAAGCGCGATGCCGATTTGCCGGTAAGCGTCGTTCATGTCGTTCCACTTGTTCTCCATGTTTATTACCAGCAGCTGGCTGTTGTCCTGAAGGGTGTTCTCGGCGTTGCGCACGGCCAGTTTCTTCCTTTTCATGTCGTGAGAGCCGCCCCACCAGCCCGACAGCGGTATGCTTACCGTGGCGAAGCCTACCCACGAACGTTGGCTTTTGTCAAGGAAGTCGTTGTAGAGGTAACCGCCGCCGATTGCCACTGAGGGCAGGTTTTCGCCCAATGACAGCTTGTATTGCAGCCTGTTGGCCTTCACGTTCTGCTCCATCAGGGCGTATTCGGCGGTGTTAGCCAGTGCTGCCGACGGTTCGGCGTATAGCACCATGGGCGATTCGGGCAGTCCGCCGCTCATGTCGGCCGCCACGTCTATGCTGTCGCCGGAGTGCCCGGTGTACTGTGCCAGCAGCCGCTTGGCCGTTGTCAGCGCGTTTTCAAGCGTTATGCGGCTGCTCCGTGTCTCGTTCTTGCGCAGGCTGACCTGCAGCAGGTCGTTCCTGTCTGTCACTCCGGCGGCCACTGCGGCGTCGGCGTCCTTGGTGAACTTGTCAAGCTGCCGCTCCACGGCTTCCACCGTTTTCAGCTTTTCTTTCAGCATGGCCACCTGCCAGAAGTAAGTCTCGGCGGTAAGCACCACCTCGTCTTGCGACATGCGCCGTTGCAGTCGGCTCGTCTGCACGCCCACTTCGGCCAGTTTGTTGGAGTTCAGTATTCGGCCGCCTGCGAACAAGGGCATCTGCGCCGATATGCTTCCCGATATTCCGTTTTTGAGCATCCCAAGCTCCATTCCACCGCCCATGTTCATCTGTATAAGCTCGTCGTCGGCCATGAAGCCCATGCCCATGGCGCTTACGGTGGGGAAATACTTAGTGAAGGCCTGCTTCTTGGCCTGCCGTGCGGCCTCCACGTCGTTGGCGGCGTTCTTCATCTTCACGTTATGTTGCAGCGCGTCGCTGACGCACTGATGTATTGTCATCACGCGTTGCGCCGTCATCGTTGAGGCCGCCAGCAGTGCGGCGATTGTCAATATGGTTGTTTTCATCGCAAAAGCATATATGTTAAGATTAATGATTTCCGCTAACTGCCAACTGTAGGGACATAATTCATTATGTCCGAACGTTCTGTAAGAACGTATTTCGTTGACATTGCTGCGTAGATACGCCTCTAACGTGGCGTGCGGACATAATGAATTATGTCCCTACAAGGGGTGTTGGCTAAATGCGGACATTTATAGTAAGATTATATTTTTATTCGTTTTCTATGGCTTCAACTCTCTTCCTGCGCTCCGTCGTACCACGGAATATCAGCAGGTAGGCGGCCGGCAGCACGGTGAGGATGAACAGCATGGTTATCAGTGTGCCGTAACATATCACCGTACCCATGGGCATCCACAGGCCGCTTCCTCCCAAAATCATCGGTATCACGCCCATCGACGCTGCGGCGGAGGTGAGGAATATGGGGCGCATTCGGCGCTGTGCCGAGTGGTAGATGGCCTCTTCGGCGTGCATGCCTTCCGTTGCGCGCAGCTCCTCTGCATAGTCGAACATTATTATTCCGTTGCGCACGAGGATGCCCATGAGGCTCACCACGCCCAAGATACACGTTATGCTGAGGTCTACGCCTTGGATTAATATGCCGGCGGCGGTGCCGAACAGGCATAACAGCAGACTCGCGAAGATGAGCGCGGCGATGCTGATTTTGCGGAAGTGGAACAGCAGTATGAAGAAGATTATCACCGCCGCGATGGCTAATCCGCCAATGATTGAGGGCATCTTTTCAACGCTCTGCTCCTCTTCTCCGCCGTAGCTGACGGTTATTCCGGCCGGAATGTTCATCTTATTGACGAGTTCTTTCACCTCTTTGGTAACGTCCATGGCGTTTGTTCCGCGTGTGATGTCGCTCTCAACGGTCACCGTGTACACGCCGTTGCGCCGCACAATCTGTCCGTCTTTCCATGCAGGGCGCACGTCGGCAACCTGCCTCAGCGGCACGGTAGCCAGTCCTCCGGCGGCCGGTATGCGTTCGTCGGCCACGTCGGTGTTGGTAGCACGCTCTGCCTTTGTGCCTTTCAGCACCACTGGGATGTCGTCGTCGCCTTCCCATACGGTGGCCACTGTCGTGCCGCTTCCGTAGCGCATGGCGAGCGTAGACTCAACTGTCAGGTTGCTTACGCCGAGGCGCGACGCCTCGTCTTCTTTCAATATGATGTCTCCCGAGGCCAGAGGCTCGTTGCAGTCGGTGTGAACCTGCGTCAGTTCGGGTATCTTTTTCATCTCGTCACGCAGCTTCTCGGCCTGCGCCTTCAGTGCTCCGAAGTCCTCGCCGCTGAGCCTTACCTCGACGGGATATACCGCCTCGCTGTAGCTGAGCTGCTTGAACCTTACTCGTGCGCCGGGAAAATAGTCGCCGTATTTCGGCATGTATTCGTCCAAAAGTTCCTCGGTAGCCTCAATGCCGGTGGTATTCACTATGAACTGTGCATAGTCCGTGCCGGCTATTTGCGGAGCGTATGCCGTGTGGAAGCGCGGCGATGCGCAGCCCTTGAACGACGTTACGGACACCACGCGGCTGTCTTTGCGCAGCATGTCCGCCAAGCTGTCGGCCACTTCCGCCGTGCGTTTTACAGACGTTCCGGTAGGAGTGTATATCTCGACGGCAAACTGGTTGCGGTCGGCTGCCGGCATAAGCTTCTGCGGAACGTGGCCCATCATCACCACGCCTGCCGCTATCGACACCACGCCGAGGCCTACCGTGACCTTGGGATGTGCGAAGCAGACGTCCAAGAGCTTGTTGTACGACTTCTGGAGGACGTCCAGGAATGAGAACGGTTTGCTGCCGTCGGCCTTCGTCTTGCCTTCCATCGGCTTGCGGATGAACCAGAACTGCATGAACGGAACAAGCAACGTAGCCACCAAGAGTGAAACCATCAGCACGATGGTGACGCCCCATGGAAACATCACAATGAAGTCTTTGAACATTCCCGTAAGCGTTATGAGGAACGGGAAGAACGTCACCGTGATGGCAAGAGTGGCCGAGAAGATGGACTTGAAGAAGTGGGTTGTGCTCTGTATTGAGGCGTGCCAGCGCGATTCTCCCGTGCCCAGAAGCTCCAGGTAGTTGTCGATGATGACGATGGAGTTGTCCACTATCATTCCGAGCGACATTATCAGCACCGCGAGAGTTACCGTGTTAAGCTCTATTCCGAACGCATTGAACAGTCCGAGCGATATGAATATCGTTATAGGAATTGTCGATGCGGCGACGAGAGCCACCCTCATGGGCAGCAGGAGCATGACGACGATTACCACGGCGACGATTGCTATGAGCAGCTCTTCAAGGAAGTTGGCCACGCTGTCGCCAACAACCTTGCTCTGGTCGGTGATGCGGTAGATGCTGACATCTGCCGGAAGGGTCTTCTGGAAGCCTGCCATCACCTTGTCGATGTCGTCGCCCATCTTGACGATGTTCTGTCCTTTCTTCATCTCTACGCTAAGAAGTATGCACTTGGTGCCGTTGTTCGTGATGTACGAATCAGGCTCGGGATACTCCCGGCGCACGTCGGCAACGTCCTTCAGGCGTATGTTGTTGCCGTCGGGAGTTGCGAAGACAATCATCTGCTGGATGTCATATACCGAGTTGAGCGACTTCTCCACATAGAGCGGCTGCACGTAGCCGTCGGTCTTTACGCGGCCTCCGGTAGTGGTGAAGCCCTTTTGCATGAGGGTGAGCATGAGCGTCTTGTCGCTCAGTCCGTAGTGGCTCAGGCGCTCGTTGTCAAGATATACGGCTATCTGTTCTTTCTGCATGCCGCTTACTGTCATGCGTCCTACGCTCTCGATGCGGCGCAGGCTGTCTTGCAGACAGTCCATATAGTCCTCAAGTTCGCGGTAAGTCTTGTCCTTGCTCTCCATCGTTATGAGCAGGGCTGAGGTGTCTCCGAAGTCGTCCATCACCTTGATGGCGAGCACGTTGCCCGGCAGTTGCGCCTTGAAGTCGGCCACGCCGTGCTTGAACTTGCTCCAGAACTCGTCCTTGTTGTTCACGTCGTCGTTGAGTTCCACCTGTATGTAGGTTATTCCGTCGCGGCTTTTCGAGAAGGTCTTGGCCTTCTTCACCTCTTTGTAAGTGAAGATGTAGTTCTCCAATGGCTTGGTTACCTGCTCGGCCATCTCGTCCGACGGCACGCCGGGGGCTACCGCCACGACGATGCCCTGGCGCACGGTGAAGTCGGGATACTCGTTTTTCCTCATGCCCGGCAGGCTGTATATGCCGAAGGCTACGAGGCAGCTGAATATGAGGATGACTATCTGCCGGTAGTGCATCGCCCATTCTACGAAGTTGCGTTTGCCTGTTTTCATTGTTTTGTTTTTTAGTTGACAAGTGACGAGATACGAGTTGACAAGGTGGTTTGACTTGCCGCTTGTCTGCACGTCCCTTGTCCCTTGTTGACTCGTCTACTTGTTACTTGTCTGCTTGAAAATCAGAATTCCACCATCATTCCTTCGCTTACTTTCTGCGCTCCGGCGGTTATCACAAGGTCGCCGTCGGCCAGTCCGCTCGTGACCGTTACGCCGTTGGCGGTGAAATCGCCGCAGGTTACGATGCGCTTCACGGCCTTTCCGCCTACGGCGAGCCATACAAACTCGTTGTTGTTTTCGTCAACCTGCACTATGTGGGCGGGCAGCACGCACGTCTGCCGCGTGTTGCCGCCGTCCAGCGTCACGTCGGCCACCATGCCGGGCAGCAGCTTCCGCCCTGCGCCGGGCAGGCTGATTTTCACCTCGTATGAGCGCGACAGCGGGTCGGCGGCCACGCCTTTCTCCGTAACCGTGCCCTGCATGGCGGCTCCGCCGAGTGCGTTTATGGTGACGGTGGCCTTCTGTCCCATGGCGATTTGCGCCATTTCGTTCTCGGGAACTGATATTTTAACCTTCATGCGGCCTACCGACACGAGCTTGGCCACCTGCGTTCCGGCGGAGACGTTCTGTCCCTTTTCGGCGAATTTCCTTGATATTACGCCGCTGAAGGGGGCGTACAGCCGGCAGTCGCGCAGCTGGCGTGCCGCCACCTGTTCGGCTGCGCGTGCGCGCTGCAGCGCTGTTTGCGCCTCTACCCACTTTATTTCGGGCAGGCTTCCCTTGCCGTGCAGCTCCTCCATGCGTTTGTATGCGTCTTCGGCCTGCTCCAGCGCGGCGCGTGCGGCGGCGTGGTTGTGGGTAAGCTGTTCGGCGTCGAGCGTGGCTATGAGCTGTCCTTTGGCCACGCGGTCGCCCTCGTTTACGAGTACGCGGCTTACAGTGCCGGCTACGGCGAAGCTCAGCAGCGAGCCGTTCTCTTCCTCAACAGTGCCCGAATAGCTGGTGGTATGCGCCGCGGCGGCGGTCTTCACCTGCGTTGTTTCCACTTTCACGGCCTTGCGTCCTGCGTCCCGGCCTTCGTCTTTCGTGCCGCACGCCGTGAGCATTACAGCTGCCAGCGCCAGCGTCAATGATTTGTAATACTTCATGTTTGTGTCCTTTTGTTTGAATTTTGCCGCAAAATTATATCCTTTTTCGCTTTCCCCGTGTTCCTGAAAAGCAGCGTTAATGTTCTGTTTTGGAACGAAGGGAAAAGCAGAACATAGCTGTTTGCCTTTTGGACACACTGCGTCCGCATGCCGTCTGGCCGTCATGCGTGCAGCATGTCGCGACCGCTTGCCATGCAAAAGGCCGTCTTTTGTCTTGTGAAAGGCCACCTTTTGCACGCTGAAAGGCCATCAGTTGCACGCCAAAAGGCCGTCTTTTGCAGGGCTGCCGCAGCCGGCTGCGCAAATGCCTGGCTTCCAGGACGTTGTGCGGCTGACTGCAAACAGCCTCGCACGGAGCGTAACGCAAGCCGCGTCCCGGTGCCGTTTCGTGTCGCACACCTTATTTATATATGTCTAAAAGTAATGTCTTAATTTTCTTAAATGTTACTTTTAGGAAGCGGTTTGCGACTTTTAGATAACGCCTTTTCCTGCAAAAATTCTTTTCTTTGCAGGCAAAAAAGGATATGGATATAAAGAAAGTAAGACTTGACGACTATGAAGTGCGCGAGTTTCTGACGCACAGTAACGGCAAAATAGCCGTTGTGGACGAGCTTGGAAGCCTTGACATCAACAATGCGACCAAGTTTGAAGGCGTGTTCGTTATACTGTGCCAGGCGGGGCGGCTGACGCTCAACCTCAACGGAAAGACTTATAACGCGCATCCCAACGACGTTATAGTGTGCATGCCGGAAATCGTCACGCAGAACGTGCTTGTAAGCACAGACTTCCGCTTCTGCAGCATGTTCGTTTCGTCCGACTATGCTTTCAATACCCTGCCTGTGCAGGCGAAGGGATGGAACGCGAGGCGGTTTTTTGAGGAAAACCCCATCATCTCGATTTCCGAAAAGGAGGCAAAAGTGTTCAGCCAGTATTGCAGGCTGATAAAATCGAAGTTCGAAGACTCCGACAACCGCAACCGCGACAAGATAATCGACGCGCTTGTCCAGGCGTTTATCTACGACTTCGGCAACGCCCTTACCCGTAATGTGGCCTACGAGCCGCGCCCGATGTCGTCGGCCGAAGACATCTTCAACAGGTTCATCGTAATCCTTACGCAGGCTTATCCCAAGCGGCGCAGCGTGGCGTATTACGCCGACAAGCTCAACATCTCGCCCAAATACCTTTCCGTGGTATGCAAAAAGACATGCGGCAAGAACGCCTCTAAGATAATCGACGCCTGTGTAGTGAAAGACATAGAGAACCTGCTCAAAAGTTCGCGTAAGTCGGTCAAGGAGATTTCAAACGAGCTTGAGTTTCCCAACACCTCGTTCTTCGGCCGCTATGTTAAGAAAAACCTCGGCCTCACGCCCAACGAACTGCGCCGCAAGCTCAACGGAGTGGAGGGATAGGTATTCAATCCATAATTTAACGTGAGTTCGGTATAATAATCTTATGCAATAAGCCTGCTTTTATCAATGAT
>USHW01000060.1 GCA_900554545.1 uncultured Prevotella sp.
AGAAACGGATGAACAGCCTGTCGAGCAGACCGCACCTGAAAAGTGTCCTCACTGTGGCTCAGAGCTGAAGAGCGGAGCCAAATTTTGCAGCGTTTGCGGAAACAAGGTCTAAAAAGCTACACCAATACACTTCCATAAAAAATACGGCATATGCCACTTTTTCGGTGACATATGCCGTGTTTCATTTTTACTGTTCTGATACGCTGGGGCTTGCAAGACCATGCTTTACTCGGTCACGGACCTCCGCTCTCTTTGCGTCGTTAAATCTGTCGAGAGTTCCAACAAGATAGCCCGTTATTCTTCTTATACGCTGAAAAGGCACGTCTGCAAAGTGATAATCAACGTCAACAAAGTCGCCGTCTATTTTTAGGTCGATAGTCTGGATAGTCTTTTCAGGGTAAAGCTTCTGCGCCCTGTCGATATATGAATTTATCTCTGCCTGGGACATCTCCCCACCTGTTACGTTCACATTTACCATTTTACATTACCTCCATTTTTCTTTGTTATACATATTGTTGCCACAATAAAAGGATACCACAATATCTTGTATTTGTCAATAGTTAATACCTACAAAGCACATGAGTATATTTTGTAGGGTATGCCTGCATGGTCAGCCTTTCATTTCTTCTCTTATGCCTCGCCAATCGGGACAGAACTTGCCCACCAAAGCCCAGAAATCCTTGCTGTGATCCATAAAGACCAAGTGGCAAAGCTCGTGGAGGCAGACGTAATCAATGCACTCTCTGCGGAAAACGATAAGCTTTGAGTTTATGGAAATATGCCTGTTTGAGATACATCGTCCCCAGCTTGCTGTCAGCGGTTTTATTGTGACCTTTTCAGGCACAAGCCCTGTGGAGGCAGACATTTTCTGCATACTTTTTTTTATCTCCGCCACCCAGCCGTTACTTGGCAATTTCAACAGTAGCACGGCGGTTGTAAGAAGGCGGAACGAGAGTGTCAACTCCACCCTTTGCAACAATCTGGATATTCTCCCTCTTTACGCCCATGTTCACGAGTTCATTGGCAACTGTCTCGGCACGCTTCTGTGAAAGCTCGCGGTTGTAGTCGGCAGGACCGGTTGCGCTGTCGGCATATCCTGTAACAACAAGCTTCGCGTTGTTGTCCTTAGAATAGTCGGCAAGGTTCTTCACGTTCACAAGGTCTTTCTTCGAAGCGATGGCAGACTTGTCGATGTTGAAGAATACAGATACCGGAGTGGTTACATATTCTTTCTCAACCTTTACCACCGGCTCGCTCTTCTTGTTTGCAAGCTCGCTCTTCAGGCGGTCGTTCTCAGCCCTTTCGTCAGCCAGCTGTGCGTTGAGCGCGTCGATTTGCGACTGCGACAAAGCCTTGACAGCGTCTACATCAGGTACCTTGTTCCATCTTCTCTTGCCGAGGTTGAACGTTACGCCCACTTCAGCATACACGTGGTTGGGATGGTTCATTATGCCAGAACCCATCTCTGCGGGCATTCCGCAGATGTCGCTCTCATAGCGGTTCCATCCGATTTCAAAGTTGATGGCGAGGCGCTTGTTTACCCAAAACTCGTTCAAGATACCTACGCTCAACCCCATTGCATAGCGGTTGTAAGTGCAAGAACGGGCCAATCCGGCACCGAAGAACGGTATGAAGTTCCATACCCTGTTTTCGTTATAGCCGCAGAAGAGGTTGCTCAAGTTGAAGAGAACCTGCTCGTTAACCATCCAATACCTGTTCTGCGTTTCGATGTTCTCGTCGTTCCATACAGACTTACCCCATACACCCTGGAACTTTGTGCGGAGTCCGAGGCCTGGAGTGAACCACTTACCGATGCCGATAGAGAATCCCGGATTTGAGCGGAAGGCCTTAAACGGGTTCTTGGAGAAGCCCTTGCCGTCCTCATAATTGCCGTACCATGCTTCCCATGTCACGCCACCCTGGATGAACCAATTGCTCCAAAACGAATTAGTAGCTACGCTGTACTTCTCCGTAATGTCTGCGTTCTGCGCCATACCCGTCACAGAGACGCAAGCAAAAATCAATGCGATAAATAATTTCTTCATAACTCTAAATATTAAACAATCAATAAAACATTTAACCGAGCCTCGCTTTCATGAAGGCTCTACATTGCAAAGATAGTAATAAATCTCAAACATGTATCGCTTTTTTGAATTTATTTTACACTTTCCCACGCTTTTTCCGAACAAAATGCCACTTCTTAGGACATTTCAACCAAACAGGCGTTCGATGTCCTGTTGCTTTAACACGGCCACCGCCGCCTTGCCGTCCGGGGAATAGTTGACGTTCGAGCATGTAAACAGTTCGTTTACAATATTTTCCATCTCGGCATTGTTCAACACCTGACCGTAGGGTATCGCCGCTCCGCGTGCAAGTTGCAGGGCCAGCATACGGCGCACTCCGTCGGCAGCGGAGATGCCTGTCTCGGCATATTCGGCAAGCATGTTCTTCAGCATCTTGGCAAAGTCTACGCCGTCAAGGCCGGCCGGCACGCCGTTGATTGAATAGCTGCCGCCGCCGAGCGGAGCGAGGTCGAAGCCGAGGCTGTCAAGGTCTTGGCGCATCTTCTGCAGCATAACGTCCTCCGACGGGGTGAAAGTCACCATCTCGGGGAAAAGCGTCTGCTGCGAGGCTCCGCCCCTACCTTCCATCTGCGCCATGTATTTCTCGTACAGGATGCGCATGTGGGCGCGGTGCTGGTCAATCATCATAAGCCCCGACTTCACGGCCGTCATGATGTACTTGCCCTTATATTGATAATGTGCGGGCGACTTTTCCTCGGCCACGCCTGCGCCGTTGTCTGCGTCTGACGCCGCCCCGAAGAGTCCGCCTGTGCTTCCGGAGCCGTCCTGCATGTCGTCAAAGCCGCCGCTGACGGCATCGCCGTAAAGGCTTTCCCAGCCTTCTGCGGAGCCTGCCCCCTGCCCCTTCGGCACGTATGACTGCGAGCTTTTGAAAGGGTTGTATGACGGGTTGTAGTCGACTTTGGGCATCTGTGCAAAGCCGTTTCCAGGCTCGAAAACAGGAATGTCGGGCTTACCCTCGGTGTCGAAGTCGATTGACGGCACGTCGTTGAACCGCCCAATGGCATCCTTAACGGCTGCCAGCAGCACCTGCCACACGGTCTGCTCGTTCTCGAACTTTATCTCGGTTTTCGTCGGGTGTATGTTCACGTCGATGTCTTCAGGGTTTATGTCGAAGTAGATAAAATAAGGAGGCTGCTCTCCGGCTGGCACTATGCGCTCGTAGGCGGACATCACGGCCTTGTGGAAATACGGATGCTTCATGTAACGCCCGTTGACGAAGAAATACTGGTGGGCGCCCCTCTTGCGGGCAGCCTCGGGCTTCCCTACGAAGCCTTTTATGCTGCAAATGGTTGTTTCGACGCCTATCGGCAGCAAGTCGGCATTGATTTTCTTCCCGAAAATATCAACGACACGCTGGCGCAGGTTGCCGCTTTTCAGGTTGAACAGTTCCGAACCGTTGCTGTGCAGGGTGAAGCTTACGCCGGGATATACCAGCGCGATGCGCTCGAAGGCGGTGATGATGTTGTTCAGCTCGGTGGCGTTCGACTTGAGGAACTTCCTCCGCGCCGGCACGTTGTAGAACAGGTTTTCCACCGAGAAGTTGGTTCCCACGGGGCATGACACCGGCTCTTGCCCCGTCACCTTCGACGCTGCTACAGACAGGTGGGTGCCTATGTCGTCTGCCTGAGTGCGCGTGCGGAGTTCCACCTGCGCAACCGCCGCGATAGAGGCGAGGGCCTCTCCGCGGAACCCCATTGTGTGCAGGGCGAACAGGTCGTCGGCCTTGCGGATTTTTGACGTGGCGTGGCGTTCGAAAGACATGCGCGCGTCGGTCTCCGACATGCCGCAACCGTCGTCGATAACCTGTATCGACGTGCGCCCGGCATCGGTCACGAGCACGTTTATTGTCTTGGCACCGGCGTCGATGGAGTTCTCAACAAGCTCCTTTATCACCGACGCCGGACGCTGGATTACCTCGCCTGCGGCTATCTGGTTGGCCACCGAATCCGGCAGCAATTGTATAATGTCGCTCATCGTATTATAATGTATTTCAGCTGTGAATGTGGATTGCAAAAACCGTGCCGAAGGCTGACTGAACTGCGAAAGACGGCAAAACGCGCCGCAAAAGGCCGCCTTTTACACGGCAAAAGGCCATCTTTGACAAGGCAAAAGACGGCCTTTCGCAAAGTGCTTTGCAACACACTGGTTTTCAATAAATTACAGATTGCACGCAAGACAACGGCTGACAGACAGATTGTCAACCACGCAATGACACGCCGCATGGCGGCAGCCATCATAGGGAAAGCAGCATTTTCCACACTGCAACAAGGATTACGAGCAGCACGATGATGGCTCCGTAAGTAAGCACGAAGCCCCCGGCAAGGCGGCGTTCGCGACGGCTTGAAGCATGGCGCGTGGCGTTGAGGAACACGCCGCGCAGCCTCTCACGCCCCGGCCTGTCAGAAACGTCCATGCCAAGCTCGGCCTTTGCACGCCTCTCAACGTCCTTCAGCTTGTCCTTGCGCTCGTCAACAAACATATACCTGTGGTCGAAACGACGCGGCTTGCGCTGGTTGAACAGTCCCATGCGGCAGCCCTCCGTCACTTTTCAGCCGCCACGGGCGGCTGCGCCTCGCCGGCTTTCTCCGCCCCGGCGGCCTGCGCGCCAGTCGCTGCGGCTGGCACCGCTTCCGCAGCCGGCGGCCCAACAGGGGCTTCGCCCTTGCTTATTCCGCCCTCGTTGATGAACTGTAGCGGAGCCGGACGCCGCGAGATGTTCTTCAACTCGGTGCCGCTCGCCTTGCCACGCCAGTTGAAAATGTCGTATTTGTCGCGCGGACGGATATAGTCGAACCATACGAACGACGGCAGTGTCTTCTTGTCAGGCGGGATTTGCGTTATCGGATACATCCTGCCCGTCTGCTTGCACGTCCATATACGCTGCAGCTTCCGCTCCTTCATGAACATGCGCATTGTGTCAGTCTCGATATACCCCATGTTGGTGAACGAGCTGTCCCGGTCGTCCTGCATATAATAGATGGCCTGCACGTTGCCCACGGCCTCGGTCTTGTGGATTTCCCCGTTCTCGAAGAAACCGAACATCTCGCGCGACGACACTTGGTTGAACTTCAAACTGTCGCGCAGCATCTCTACCGAAAGCGCCTGGTTGATAACGTGTGCGCGGTCAACGGTGGAGTCCTTCATGTACACCTTGATAACCTCGCCAAGCAGCTGGCGGTTTACATTCCATGTGATGGGGTCCTTGTACATGGTCAGGCATGAGTCCTGCGTGTTGTACACAAGCGAGTCGCACACGGCCTGCACGTCTGTGCGGAACGCCCTTACCTTATAATAACAGTGCGCCGTGCGGTACACCGAGTCGGTGTTGATGTTGAAAGTGTACACCTTCATCGTGTCCGAATGCACAAACAGGGTGTCGCCCTGCGAATAGTCTTTCAGCACGGCACTGTCGGTAGCCATGGCGTAGCCGGTACTGTCGTTATACCAGAAATAGTTGCTTGTCATGGCATTCTTGTTCACCGTATCGTTATACACCACGTTGCCGAAGCCCTGGCTAACCTTGGTCTTGTCGTCGTTGAACAGGCTGTCGGCAGTCAGCGTCTTGCCATTGTTCTCAAGCGTGGAGCGGCCATACAGCCTCGAATAGTCCTTGTTGGTGTCGTAATATCCCTGCGAAGTGTGGATGACACTTCCGTCCGACGTGATTTTTGAAGGGCCTACGATATGCGCCATCGACGTCTGAGTGTCGTAGTGAAGGGTGTCCGTCTCAAGCACGAACTTCGGGTTCTTAAGGTTCACGCTGTAATTGAACACGGCCTGGCGAGTCTCCGTATCGTATTCTCCCCAGTCCGAAACGAGCACGTTGTCCTTGTCAATCATCTTGCCGCCCTCGAAGAAATAGCCTATGCCATACAGGCGGTCATAGTTAAGGCTGTCGGTGTAGAGCTTCGTCTTGCGGTGTGTAAGCACAACATTATAACGCGCCTCCGCCATCTGGTCGTTGCCGTTGTAATACGCATAGTCGCTGAACAGCGACAGAGTGTCGCCCTGATACATCCTGACATGGCCGAAAGCGCGGAACGAATTGCTTTCCTGATAAAAATAAGCGCTGTCACAATACAGCTTCGCCCCTTTGTGGCTGAACGCCACATTGCCGTTAAGCACCTGGGCGCCGGGCACCGGCCCGAACTGGTCGAACCACAGACGGTCGGCGTGCAGCAGGTACACGCGCTCGTTGTCCTTGGCACGCGCCTTCTTCTTAGGAGCCTGGCGCGACTGCACCAAGCTAAGCCCAAAAAGGCATAGGACTGCCGCTATCAGCACCCTATGCCCACGGAAAATAGCCTTGATATTATAGTTCTTCGTCATCTAACCCAACCTTCGTAACGGAAATCACAACCTTTGTAGCGGTCGTTGATGCGCACATACGTAGTCTTTATTTTGTCCTGAATCCACTTCTCAATGAATTCCTCCCTGCGCTTGGCCAGGACAATGTTCTTCATCGTCTGGAAGTCTTCGGTGATTGTGGCGCGGTGCGTTTCCACGCGGTTCTTCAGTTTCACCACAGCACATACCGTCTTACCGTTCTTCTCGCTTATCATCTGGAACGGAGCGGAAACTTCGCCCACCTTGAGCGTGTCCACCACCTTCGCTATTTCCGACGGAAGGTTGCGCATCTGGAAACGGCTCGTCATGCGGCCGTCATCACCCATGTTCGCCATCAGGCCGTTGTTGTTGCGCGTGTCCTTGTCGTCAGACAAGAAAGAAGCGGCCTCCTCAAACGAGAACTTGCCCGCACGGACGTTGTCCGCTATTGAGTCAAGCTGCGACTTGGCCATGTCTATCTCTTCCTGCGTCACCCTCGGCTTCAGCAGAATGTGCCTAACCTTGATTTTGTCGCCGCGTTTGTCGATAAGCTGGATGATGTGGAAGCCGAACTCCGTTTCCACAATCTTGGATATTTTCTTCGGGTCGGTCAGGTTGAAGGCCACGTTCGCGAACGTAGGGTCAAGCATGCCACGCCCTACATAGTCCTGAAACGCACCGCCCTGGCGCGCCGTTCCCGGGTCTTCCGAATACAATGTGGCAAGCGTAGCAAACGAAGTCTCGCCCTTGGTGACACGCTCCGTATAGTCGCGAAGCTCGTTTTTCACGCGGTCTATCTCCGTCTGTGCAACCTTCGGCTGACGGGTTATAATCTGGATTTCAACCTCCGTGGGGATAATGGGCAGGCTGTCTTCCGGCAAACTGCTGAAATAACGGCGCACATCGGCCGGCGACACAGCAATGTCCTGCACAAGCTGTTCCCTCTCACGGTCAATCATAAGCCTGTCGCGGAAATCGTCATGCAGCGTCTGCCGCAACTCCGAAAGGCTCATGTTCTTGTATTCCTCAAGCTTTTCCTTGCCTCCTGCCGTCTGAATCCAGAAGTTTATCTGCTCCTCAACGCTGCGCGCCACGTCAGATTCGGTAACTTCCACCGAGTCGATTGCCGCCTGGTGCAGGAACAGCTTTTGCACGGCCAGCTGTTCAGGAATCAGGCAATCAGGATTGCCGTCCCACTTCATGCCGTCCATTTCGCTCTGCATCTTGACGTTCTCGACATCGGACAGTAGGATGGCTTCATCTCCTACAACCCATACAACCTCGTCAACCACACTGGCGGGATTGGGTTCTTCGGCGACCGAATCCACCTTGGCTTCCGCCGAGTCGTCGTCCAACGCTCCGCCGCCTGCCGCATTCGCATTGACGCCGGCAATGAAAAACACCGACGCGGCAAGCCACAAAGCCGTTTTACCTGTTATCTTCATATATTTATCTGCTATGCTTGTTTACTGTTTCCAACACGTCGCGGTAAACCTCGATGGGGTACTTCTTCCTCAGCTCGGCCACCCACTGCTTTTCAAGCATCTCCTGATAATCGGCCGTAACAAGCCCCCTCACGTCCTCATAGCTTTCAGGTTTCTTCTTGAGAAGCTTGCCATAAACAGCGTCGATGGGGAAATCCTTGAGTTGGGTGACGGTAGTGTCCTTGCCGAAAACCATCTTGTCGATGTACGCATTGTCACCTTCCTTGAATATACCTTTCTCCACACGTATCCTGAGAACGGAATCGTTGTTGAACGTGGAACGGAGAACATCGGCCCACTTGCTGAACGGTACGCCCTCGACACATTCGCGAACGGCTTTCACATCGTCGTTCGACTTCACATGGTACACCATGCCCTTGTATCTCGGTTCTGTCCAGTAATACCGTTTCTTGTTCTTCTTGAAATACGCGGCAAGACCTTCCTCGTCCTTCGCGGCCTTCTCCCACACGGTGCGGTTGCTGATTTCATAGAGCAGAAGGCCGTCATGATACTCCTGCAAAAGGTACTTCACGTCAGGATTGCCTGCCGAAAGCTCGTCCGCCTTACGGCTCACCACATCCTCTCTTGACAGCGTTCCCCCTGACTCTTTCACCAAATCATTGATTTTCCTGTCAATGATGCGTTCGCGCATTCCGCGCTTTTCAATGAAAGTCAGTATGTCGTTTTTAAGCGTGTCGAAGGGTTCAAGCTGCTTGCGCGCCTTCATCAGGATTATATGGTAGCCCACAGGAGACTCTACCACACCGCTCATCTGACCCGGCTGCAAGGCATACGCCGCGTCCTCAAACTCCTTGAAAGTCTGTCCCGGCTGAACCCACGGCAGCTCACCGCCGTTCTTCGCCGAACCGGGGTCTTGCGAATACTTGCGTGCAAGTTCGGCAAAATCAGCTCCGGCCTTCAACACATTATACAATGAATCAGCCCTGCGGTGCGCCTCCTCGTGCTTGTCTTCAGAAGCCTTCTGCTCCACATACATTAATATATGTGCCGGCTTGATAAGCCCGCGCGGCCCGATGTGTTCCTTTGTACGCTCGTACACGGCCTTGGCTTCGGCCAACATGTCAGTGCTGTCGACAAAGGCGGGACGCACTTCCTGGTCGCGGTACAAGGCGAACTCACGCCTGAAAGACGACAAGGTGTCCAGCTGCGCGTCGAGCGCGGCGGCCACCTTCAGCTTGTAATTGACGAAAAGGTCTACATATTCGTCAACAGTCTTCCTGTCGATAACGTCGGCAGAGTTGTTTTTATTGTATGAATACTCGAATTCCGAGCGCGTTACGGGCACGCCGTTGATTTTCATCAGCAC
This sequence comes from uncultured Prevotella sp., assembly GCA_900554545.1. Taxonomy (GTDB): domain Bacteria; phylum Bacteroidota; class Bacteroidia; order Bacteroidales; family Bacteroidaceae; genus Prevotella. The sequence goes on from USHW01000060.1 coordinate 9,225, forward strand.
TGGGTCCGCCTGCTGCGCGTAAGCCATGCTTCCGCAAAGTAGCATGGCGGCGATGGTTGCAAAGAATTTCATCTCATGTAAGTTATAAGTCGACAAGTGACAAGCAGACGAGCGACAAGCTGATGAGTGACGGACAGGCCCGATGATTTACCTTGTCGCCTGTTTTCCCGTTACCCGTCAGCCTGCACTTGTATGCTCGATTATCATTCGGGTCTTGAATAGTTGGGCGCCTCGCTTGTGATTGAAATGTCGTGCGGATGGCTTTCAAGGACGCCTGCGTTGGTTATGCGGACAAACTTCGCTCCGTGCAGCGTCTCTATGTCCTTAGCGCCGCAGTAGCCCATGCCTGAACGCAGTCCGCCGCAGAGCTGGTAGACAACTTCCTGCAAAGTGCCTTTGTACGGCACGCGGCCGGCGATGCCTTCGGGCACGAGTTTCTTAACGTCCTTGGTGTCAGCCTGGAAGTAACGGTCCTTAGAGCCGTTCTCCATGGCCTCGAGACTGCCCATTCCGCGGTAGCTCTTGAACTTTCGTCCGTTGAATATTATGGTGTCGCCGGGGCTTTCCTCCGTTCCGGCAACGAGCGAGCCTATCATCACGCTGTGTCCTCCTGCGGCCAAAGCCTTTACCACGTCGCCCGAATAGCGCAGTCCGCCGTCGGCGATAAGGGGCACATCGGTGTCCTTCAAGGCGCAGGCAACATCATAAACGGCACTGAGCTGCGGCACACCTACGCCTGCAACAACGCGCGTTGTGCAGATGCTGCCCGGGCCGATGCCCACCTTTACGGCGTCGGCTCCGTTGTCAACAAGCATCTTGGCAGCCTCTCCGGTAGCCACGTTGCCCACTACGATGTCAACGCCGGGGAACGAAGCCTTAGCCTCGCGCAGCTTTTCAACAACACCCTTCGAGTGTCCGTGGGCAGTGTCTATCACTATCGCGTCGGCGTTAGCCTCAACCAATGCCTGGATGCGGTCGAGCGTATCAACCGTGACTCCCACTCCGGCGGCCACGCGCAGACGGCCTTTATCGTCCTTGCAGGCCATGGGCTTGTCCTTGGCCTTGGTTATGTCCTTATACGTTATAAGACCTACGAGCTTGTTGTCAGAGTCAACCACGGGGAGTTTCTCAATCTTGTTCTCCTGCAATATCTGCGCTGCGTCGGAAAGGTCGGTGCGCATGTGCGTGGTCACAAGGTTCTCGCAGGTCATCACCTCGTCGATTTTCCTGTCCAGACGGCGCTCGAAACGCAGGTCGCGGTTGGTCACGATGCCTACCAGGTGGCCCTCGTCGTCAACAACAGGGATGCCGCCTATGTGGTATTCGGCCATCATGTTGAGCGCATCCTGCACTGTAGAGCCGCGGCGGATTGTCACGGGGTCGTATATCATTCCGTTCTCGGCACGCTTCACTATAGCAACCTGGCGCGCCTGCTCGGCTATCGGCATGTTCTTGTGGATTACGCCGATGCCGCCTTCGCGTGCGATGGCTATGGCCATGGCCGACTCCGTAACGGTGTCCATCGCCGCAGTGACAAACGGGATGTTCAGCGCGATGTTGCGCGTGAACCGTGTTTTCAACTCTACCGTCTTGGGCAGCACTTCAGAATAAGCTGGGATTAAAAGGACGTCATCGAAAGTCAAACCGTCCATTACAATTTTATCTGCAACAAATGATGACATATATTACTTGAAAATTTATTGCGTGCAAATTTAGCAAAAAAATCAATACGCACAGCCTCTTTCACGTTTTTTCTTAACTAAATAATGCAAAATACAGCCATCACGCAACGCTGCGTAAGCCTGCACGCCGGCAACCGGCAACAATGTCACGGCATGCCGCAAAGCATGTCATGGCGCAGCCTACGCGCTGCCATCAAGCCTCTTACCTACCGCCAGCCAACGCAGTTATCACCGCATTTTGCCACAATCCTGTAACCCGTTTGTCTTTTCCTGAAATAGGTTGACAGTTTTTGTTTAAATAAACTACATTATTTT
>USHW01000061.1 GCA_900554545.1 uncultured Prevotella sp.
TTATTGGGTTGTGCGGTTTTACGGTTTTTTACGGTTATGCGGTCATGCGGTTTTTGAGGTTTTACGGTTTTACTGTTTTTCGACGGTTTTGCGAAAGGCTGTCTTTTGCACGCTGAAAGGCCACCTTTTATACGCTAAAAGGCCGCGTTTTGCATTGCGAAACACGGCCTTTTGTAAACTGCCTGACTGTCAGGCGGTTGCGCGGCGGTCAGCTGTTGCCGTCCTGCGGCTTGCCGTCTTTCAGGTCTTCGCCCCAGTGTGTCACGGCCTCGCGTGCCTCGCGCTCCTGTATCTCGTGCGCCTTTTGGGGATAGAATATCATTCGGAGCGACTGGTTGTAGTTAAAGTAGTTCCACATCCAGTTGAGCATCACCACGACCTTGTTCCTCACTCCGAGGATGGAACACAGGTGGACGACGAGCCACATCACCCATGCTATGAAGCCGCTGGTCTTCACCGTAGAGAACTCCGCTACGGCCTTGTTCCTTCCCACGGTAGCCATCGAGCCGAGGTTCTTGTACTTGAACGGGCGCATCTCCTTGCCTTTCTCCATCCGCCGGATGTTGCGCGCCAGGTTCTTGCCCTGCTGTATGGCCACCTGAGCCAGCTGGGGATGGCCGTTGGGGTATTCTTCGTCGCCGCAAACGATGCACTGGTCGCCGATACAGAACACCGAGTCCATGCCTTCAACCTGGTTGAAGCGGTCAACCTTTATGCGCTGTCCGCGGCCGAGATGCTCCTTGCCGATGTTGCCCACGGGGCTTCCGGCCACGCCGCTCACCCAGATGAAGGTGCGCGTCGCTATGGAGCTGCCGTCGGCCAGAATGACCTTGTGGTCCTGATAGTCGGTTACCATCTTGTTAAGCAGCACGTTCACGCCCATGCGGCGCAGGAAACGCTCCACTGCGGCGGACGATTCGGGCGACATGCCTGACAGCAGACGGTTGCCGCCTTCTATGAGGTAGATGTTCATCAGGGTAGGGTCGAGGTCGGGATAGTCGTGCGGCAGCACCGTGCGTTTCATCTCCGAGAGCACTCCGGCCACCTCTACGCCAGTGGCTCCGCCGCCCACAATGACGACGTTGAGCAGTTCCTGCTGTTCCAGTTTGGTGGCGCATGTTATGGCGCGCTCGATGTTCGCCAGTATGGCGTTCTGCAATCCCATGGCCTCCGAGACGGTTTTCATCGGCATGGCCTCGGCCTCCACGTTCTTGTTGCCGTAGAAGTTGGTGGTCGTTCCGGCTGCCAGTACGAGGTAGTCGTAGTCCACCTTGCCGATGGATGTCTGTATGAGCTTCTTCTCCGGGTATATGGCGCGCAGCTCGGCCATGCGGAAATACACGTCGCGGCTGTGCTGGAAAATCTTTCGGAAGGGGAAGGATATCGAGCTTGGCTCCATTCCCGCCGATGCCACCTGGTAAATCATTGGCGGAAACTGGTGGTAGTTGTTACGGTCTATCAAGACTATCTGCATTCCCTTGTGCTTCAGCTTGTTGGCCACTTTAAGCCCGGCGAAGCCTCCTCCGACGATGACGACGCGCTTCTTGTCGCCCTTTTCGATGTTCAGACTCATGCTGTGCTGTTTTGTTTTGCTGGTTTTATAAATGATACATTGACTAAGACTGCTACAAAATTAGCCATTTTCCCACCCACTTCAGGCCATAGGCCTGACTTTTTTGCGTAAACGTTTGTTTTATTGATTTAGGTAAACCGCGTGCCGTGCGGCAGCCCTTTCCGGCGCGTTTCCGGGCGGTTTTCGAGGCTGTTTGCCGCCTCCTGTGTAACGTGTTGGCTGTCAATGCTTTGCAAAAGGCCGTGTTTTGGGTTGCAAAAGGGCATGTTTGGGAAGGTAAAAGGCCGTCTTTTACAGCCTAAAAGCTGGCCTTTTGAATTGAGAATTGAGAATGGGGAATGGATAATTATGATTACTTTTGCCAACAAGCAATCTCAAAGGTAATTATAATTATCCATTCCCCATTCTCAATTCTCAATCAAAAATAAGGGAGGGAGTTTGATTACCTGCTTTTTATTAGCTTCTTATTAGGCTTATCCGGCCTATTTCTCCCATAATGATAATAGGCCGGATAGGCCAGATAGGGCGGATAAGCCTAATAAGACCGGTGAGCAGTGGCGGCCTTGCTTACAGCAAAGTCATATCAAGCTCCCTCCCTTCGGGAGGGCTGGGGTGGGTCTTGGGTTAGATTGGGATGGGTCTCGGGTCAGGGCGTGGTTGGGTGTTTTTATGGCTGGTTGGGTTTGTAGTACTCCCTTAGCTGCGCCGCCATGGCGGCGAGTTCTTGCGGTTCGCCGTTGCCGTAGCGGTGCCACACGTCGCGGCAGGCGGCTGACAGTGGGCTGTCTGACGGCGTGGGGCGTTTCAGGTATGGGTCGCACGCCTGAAAGCAGTCGAGCGTTTCTACAATCTCCGATGCCTTTGTGTGCGCCGTCCGCGCCAGTTCGGCCACTTCGGGCGTCTCCTTCACCATCGTCGCCGGTGTCAGCCTGAAGTACAGGTCAAGCACAATCACGAGCGTGGCGGGCGTCAGCGCAGGGTGTCCGGCAATAGGTCGGAAGTCCTTTTCAAACGTCTCGTTCACCTCAAGGCCGTCATAGAACATGCCGCCGCTGCCAAATCCGCTCATGCGCTGCAGCGTCTTGATGTCGCGCGCCAGTCGTTTCGGGTTGTTCCTGTACTTTCCGCACAGCCGCGCGAGGCTCGGAGTGTCGGGCCGCCGCAGGCGGAACATCTGCGCGTAGAGCGCTTGCGGCGGTATGTGCAGCTCCAATGCAAGCTCCACCATGCCTCGCGAGAACATGGGCTTTACGCCCTCCGGCCGCCGCATGTACAGCCGTAGCAGCGGCAGCCAGTATTCGTCAGTCCATAAGGGGTGTGTTGTCATAGCGGCAAAAAGGTTTCAGACCCCCCCAACCCTCCCGAAGGGAGGGAGCTTGAAATGCTTTTGCAGGTTGTGCATACAGGCGAATTGTGGCAAAAAATGATTGCGCATGTCTTTTTTCTGCTTAGTGTTGTCTAATCAAGCTCCCTCCCTTTGGGAGGGCTGGGGTGGGTGTTAGTTTTGCGTTTTCTTTATGTTTTCTATTTCTCTCATCTTCTTCAGCCTTTCGGGCGAGTACGTGCGGCTGTGCCGGTCGATGAAGTCGAACAGCAGAAAAGCCTTGTCGAGCACGTCTGAACGTATCGGTTCGCTCATCGTGTCGGCCTCGGCGTAATACAGTTCGGCCAGCATTCCGATGCGGTCGAGGCGCTCTTCTTCATTGTATTTCTCAAACCACCGCATGATGTCGTCAAGCGACGCGGTGTGGAAAAAGGCGTAGTCGCCCATGTATTGGGTGAACAGCCGGCGCACTTCCTCCTGCCTTTCGCCCACCTCTTTCTTTTCCAACAGCCGCTGAAGGGCGGCCATAAATTCGCGGATAAGCCGCTGGATGTAGTCTCGTTGGAGCATAATCGAAAGCCCCCTCCCGTCCTCCCCGAGGGGAGGGGATTGTAATTACCCTTGCAGGTAGTTGTTAATTGTTGATTTTTAATTGTTAATCTATATCACAATGGCGTCTGCCCTCCTCCCCTCGGGGAGGTTGGGAGGGGGCTGTTGCCGTTTGTGTAATCATATAGCTTCTTATAAAACGGGTGGCGTGTCATTGTCGCCACGTCGCCGAGTATTATGAGTTTCATGCGTGCCCGGGTAATGGCCACGTTCATGCGGCGCAGGTCTGAGAGGAAGCCTATCTGTCCGTCGGCGTTCGCCCGGACAAGGGAGATTACGATGATGTCGCGCTCCTGTCCCTGAAAACCGTCCACCGTGTTCACCGATATGAGGCTGCGGTAGGGCTTGAAGAACTCGCCCTTGCGCACCATACGCCGCAAAAGCTGCACCTGGGCGCGGTAAGGCGATATGATGCCGACGTCGATGCGCTCGTCAAGAATGCGCTGCTTGCCTATCTTTGTGAAGTATTCCTGCAGCGTGTCGAGCGTCAGTTGCGCCTCGGCACGGTTGATGCGGCCGAAGCTCTCGCCCACAAACTCCTCCTTGCCTTCAACCTCCGCCGTGTCAATCCACATCATCGGGTTGTCCAAGTCGAGTATTCCGCGGTACTTGATTTGCGCCGCCGCCTCAACCATTCCGCCGTAGAACCAGTCGCTTGAGAAGCGCATTATCGTCTCGTTCATGCGGTATTGCGTCTTCAGCAGCGTCACAACATCGGGCTTCCGGCGCACGATGCGCTCCATAAGCGTGACGCCCAGTCCGCCGCGCAGTGCCGCGACGCTCTTCACGGTGGGAGGAAGCTGGCAGTGGTCGCCGGCCAGGATTACCCTTGAAGCGCGCCTTATGGCTATCCAGCAGGCCGCTTCGAGTGCCTGTGCGGCCTCGTCGATGAACAGTGTTCCGAACTTCTGGCCAATGAGCAGCCTGCTGGCGCTGCCCGTAAGGGTTGAGGCTATGACGCGCGCCTCGCCGAACAGCTGGGCGTTTATGCGTATCTCAAGCTCCGTGGCGCGGCTTTTCAGTCGGTCGAGCTTCTGGTGATAGCCGTCGTCGCTCCGCCGTTTGCGGTTCTGGCGCATTTTCCTTATCGTCTCGCGGATGCTCCACAGCTGCGGATAGTCGGGATGGTCGGCAAACCGCCGTTCGTAAGTGAACGACAGCATCTTGTCGTTAACCTTCACGGGGTTGCCTATGCGCAGCACGTTCACGCCCCGGTCAACAAGCCGTTCGCTAATCCAGTCGACGGCCATGTTGCTCTGCGCGCATACAAGAACTTGGTTCTCGCGGCGCAGCGTCTCGTAGATGGCCTCCACGAGGGTCGTCGTCTTGCCAGTGCCCGGCGGCCCGTGGACTATCGCCACGTCCTTGGCGCGCAGCACGTTGTTCACCGCCTGTTCCTGCGCAGGGTTGAGCCAGGGGAAGCGTATGGGGTCGAACGAGAACGTCTCGGCCTTCTGCCGCGATGCGAAGAGGTCGCGCAGGTAGGCCAGCCGATTGCCCTTCGCACCGATGACACGGTCTAACGCCTCGAACATCAGCCTGTATGTGGTCTCGTCGAAGAACAGTTGCACGCCCACGTTCTCCTCCGTCTGCAGTCTTGTCAGCGGCGCGTTGTCGGACACGGTTACAACCATGCGGTCGCCGTCGACGTAGCTTACGGTGCCGGTGAGCAGTATGGAAGCCCCCTCCCGGCCTCCCCGAGGGGAGGAGCCTGGATTGCCTTGCCTGCCTGTCCCCTCCCCTCGGGGAGGTTGGGAGGGGGCTTCGGAGCCTTTGGAGGGTGTTTCCTTTACCGTAAAGAACGCCACGGGGCGGCCGAACTCGAAGTTATGTTCAATCTCCTTGTCCTGCGTGCGCATCACTTCCACGGCCAACTGGTTCAGCGAGTTGTAGTAACTCCTGCCCACGCTGACGTGCAGCCACGCGTCGCCGCGCTTCACTTTGCGTTGCAGTCCCATGGCTTCCGTCTGCCGGCGGAACTCCTCTTTCTCGCAGTTGTATTCCATTTCCAGCAGCAGCCGCAGCTGGCGCAGGTACTGTATGGGTGATGATGAATATTCGTCCACGGGTACAAAGATAGCGATTTTTTCGGGAGTTAAAGGAGTTAATGTAGTAAAAGGAGTTAAAGGCAAATGCTTTTCTGTGGCTTTTGATTGGCTGAATAGGACTTGATAAGCCTGATGAGGCTAATGCGATATAGGCAAAACAGGCAAGGCATATCAAGCTCCCTCCCTTGTTTAAGATTGAGAATTGATAATTGAGAATGAATAATTATGATTACCTTAAAGGTTCTCTGCCAACAAAGCAAATCATAATTATCAATTCTCAATTATAAACTCTCAATTCAATATACGGCAAATTGGCTGCTAAAAGGCCGTGATTTGTACGCCAAAAGGCCGTCTTTTAGCGTGTAAAAGACGGCCTTTTGTAAAGCGTTGAGTAACAAAGGGTTAGGTAAGGGTGAAAAGGTGAAAGAGTGAAAAGGTGAAAAGCGGCAAGGCATTTGTCTTAACTCCTTGACTTCATAACTCCTTAACTCCCGACATTCCTTTCGTATTTCCTGTTGAAAATGATGAAAGAGACTAATCCCAGCACAATGAACGGCACGCCGACAAGGGCCGCATAGCGCGGCGGAAGGCCGGCGGCAATGGGCAGTCCGCCGCAGAAGGCGCCGACGGCGTTGCCGAGGTTGAACGCCACCTGTATGCTCGCGCCGCCGAGAAGCTCGCCGCCCGGGGCGTATTTCAGTATGAGGAACTGCTGCGGACTGCTCACCGCGAAGAGGCATCCCGTGCATACCACCATCAGCGCGGCCGACAGCCATCCGTAATCTGCCAGCATGAAGATGAGCAGCAGGGCGGCAATGGCTATGCACTGCGTCACCGCCACGACGTACCCCGGACGGTGGCGGTCGCACAGGCGGCCGCTAATCAGGTTTCCGGCCACCATGCCGAAGCCTGCCGCTATCATCATCGCAGGCAGCATGTCGGCGGCGAAACCGCCGTCGATTAGCAGCGGACTGATGTAGCTGTACCAGCAGAAGATGCCTCCGTTGGCAAGCATCGTCGCCGCAAGGATGAGCCACGGCGCGTCCTTCTTCAGGAAAGCGAACTGGTGGCGGAAGCCGTTGTCGGGCAGAGCGCCCACGCCCGGCACCCATTTCCAGATGTAATAAAGCACTATCAGGCTGACGAACATCACCAGAACGAAGGGGAAACGCCATGAAAGCGTTGAGCTTAAACCCGTTGCCAAAGGCACTCCGAAGAGGTTGGCGACGGTCATTCCGGCTACCATTATCGATACCGCGCCCGTCTTGTGGCGCTCGTCCGCCAGCCTTACGGCCACGATTGAGGCCACACCGAAGTAAGCCCCGTGGGGCAGTCCGGATATGAACCGCGCAACGAGCAGCATCCAGTAGTTCACCGAGAAGGCGGCCAGCGTAGAGCCGAGGAGTATGATGCACGCCAGCACCAGCAGCATGTTCTTCAGCGGATACTTGTATGCCACGACGAGCATGGGCGCTCCGCAGCATACGCCTATCGCGTAGGCGGAAATCAGGTGGCCTGCCTCAGGTATGCTGATGCCGAGGCTTCGGGCCACGTCGGGCAGTATGCCCATCATCACAAATTCGGCAATCCCGAGCGCGAGAGTGCCGAATGCAAGAGCCACTAAGCTTTTCTTCATAAATGTTATGTATTTTACACCCGCCCCAACCCTCCCGAAGGGAGGGGGCTTGGATAGTCTTTGGAAGTGTGGGTTGTTGGTTATCCTGAAATTGTTGATGCTATTTTTATAAACAGACGGTTCCGATAAGCCTCGCAGTACTTGTCCGCCTGATGCTTCAAGGCATCCGTCGCGTCATGTAAAAGCCCTTCCCTTCGGGAGGGGTTTGGGGTAGGTCTTACCCTGTTATACCGCCATCGTGTCGGGCACGGGCTGCTCTTTGTCCATCGCCTTGCCGATGTCGTCGGCGTCGAAGGTGAACACATGGCCGAGAATGCCGAACGAAATGGTCTTCGTCTCGCCGCCGTAGCGTATCTTTCCGACGGAGAAGATGACGTAGTTGTCAACGCTCATGAATTGCCCTACGATAGCGTCGGCGAACTGTGCCACGAGCAGGTTGCCCATCGCTCCGCCGAGAGGACCGAGCAGGCTGTCGTCGCTGCTCTGCCACGGCACTTCTCTTTGCGCCGCTTCCGCAATCTCGTTGACTACCGTCTGGCGGTGTTTTTCCTCGCCGGGGCAGGTTATCAGCAGGATGAAGAACACCACTGCCGCTGCCGCCAGCCACTTCACGGCGCGTCTGCGACGGCGCTTGCCGTCTTTGCCGTCGGCGTTTTCCTCTCCGCCGGGCTGTGTTCCTGCGTTGCCGTCAGCCCCTTCCTGCGGCGGAACGGGCGGCGGTGTAGGCTGCTGCGCTGTCTTTCCGGCGAGCAAGTCTTTAAGTTCTTCCACCTGCCATGCCGGCTTCCACGGGCCAAGTCCTTCGTGCCAAACGGGCGTATCAGACGTGATGCCCATTTCGGCGAGCTGTTCCAGCGTGTAAGGCCCTCGTTGCTTTTTGTCTTTTATGATGAAAAATTCCATGTTCTTTATTAGGAGTTAAAGAAGTTAGAGAAGTTATCGCTCACTCCGTTCGCTTAGAAGTTAAAGCCATTACTTCAGTAGTTAGAGAAGTTAAAGGAGTTAACGCTCACTCCGTTCGCTTAGAAGTTAAAGCCATTACCTTGCAGGCGAGAGGCCGGTTGCATGCCAAACACCCTCCCTCGGGAGGGTTGGGGAGGGGCTTTCGGCGGTAGTGGTTGGGGCTTTCGGTGGTTACGGGATGGGCTGCTTATTTCCCCATCCCGTACTTTACCTTCCATTTGTCATACTTCTTGAGCACCTCCAGGCCGTCGTCGTTGTACCAGCTGTAGCCGTTGCGGCGCTCGTAGCCGATTTCGGAGACGTCGAACTTCATCACGCCGTCGCGGTCGCAGAAGAACGGACGGTTGTCGTCCAGCGTGTAGAAGCGTGCCCACAGCGTCTCGCAGGGCGCGTCGTCCTGTGCGCAGTCAACAATGCGGTAGTCCTTCTTGCCGTCGGCGTTGGTGAATTTCTCGATGCGTTTGCCGGTGATTTTGCTCTTCTTGAACCACGCCACGGCGTCCTCGACGCACTGCCTTATCTCGTCAGACGGCTTCGAGAGCGACATCAGGAAGAGCACAATGTCGTCACTCTCCTGTCCGCTGAGGCTTGCAAGCTCGAAGGCGCGTGCGTTGGCTGGCTGCAATGTGTTCTCGTCGTGCTGTGCGCACCATACCGTTTTCACGCCGTTCTGCACCACCTGCGTCTTCAGTATGCAGTCAACGCCCTTGTCGAGCGAAGCCTGCGCCTTGGCTTTCACGCTGTCAGGCAGGAAGGCAAACGGCTCTTTGCCCTTCGCCGCGTCGCGCATCAGCTTCAGGACGTTCACCATCGCGTCGTCGTTGTATGTTATGTGCGTGTAATATCCTTTCGACAGGGGATAGAACTGAGGCCATCCGCCGTTGTCATACTGCGCCTCGAACAGGTAGCCGAAGCCCTTAATCACGGCGTCGCGGTATTTTTCCGTGCCCGTGGCGTTGTACAGCCGCGCCAGGTAAGCAATCTCCGTGGTAGTTCCCTTGTTGTCTATGGTGGCGTAGCGTTTGCCCTGTTTTTTCTTCTCTATTTCCTTTTTGAGTGCCGGCGTAAGCTCGTCTTGCAGTTGCAGGTTCTTCGGCCATCCGCCCGTAGGGTGCTGGTAAAACAGCAGGTTGTCGCCTATTCGTGCCGCTTCGGCGGTGGTGAAAAAGTCGTCGGCAAGCTTCGGTGCAACGCTCGACCATTTCTTTGTCATGATGCCGCCGTCGTTTTTGCCGCCCTGAGCCTGTGCTGTGGATGCCGTAAGGAAAGCCATTGCCAGCATGGCGGCCATTGTCTTGATTTTCATTTTGTAGATGTTTTGGTTTTCGTAGCGTGCCGCCTATGGCGGCATAATGTTTCTTTGTTGGACGTGTGGCGGCAGAATAGGTTTAATGGGGCAGGTAAATTTTGTGTGATAATCAAGCTTTCTCCCTTGTTTTGAATTGAGAATTGAGAATGGGGAATGGAGAATTATGATTACCTTTGAGGTTGCTTGTTGGCAAAAGTAATCATAATTCTCCATTCCCCATTCTCAATTCTCAATTAAAAAGGCCGTGTTTTAGGCGGTAAAAGATGGCCTTTTGCACGCTAAAACACGGCCTTTTGCACGCTAAAACATGGCCTTTTGCCAACCGTCTGACTGTCAGGCGGTTGGCGGCTGCTGCCTGACGGGGCTGAATTAAGAGTGAAACGGTTACATTTATCAGTAAAATTGGTATTCGGCAATACGGCCTTTATTAGTACTTTTGCAACGTGAACAAATACTTTCAAACATGAAATCTAAATGTAAAACATTGGTTGCCGCGGCGTTGGTTGCGTTCGGCGGCACCACAGTAAAAGCTCAACAGAATATGGAAAACGTACTTAACGAAAAACAGCAGGCCGTCGTTGCCATCTCGTGTTTCGAGGCAAAGGGCGACCAGCAGCGTCTGGCCGCTGCCATCAACGAGGGGCTTGACGCCGGACTGACCGTAAGTCAGGTCAAGGAAGCTCTTTCCCACCTTTACGCCTACACGGGTTTTCCGCGCAGCCTTAACGCACTCGGCACCCTGCAAAACGTGCTGAAGGAGCGCAAGGACAAGGGCATAACCGACGAGGAAGGCCGCGACGCCAGTCCGCTTCCTCAAGACTACGACGCCCTGAAGCAGGGCACCGAGGTGCAGACGAAGGTGTCGGGACGCGCGTTCAACTACACTTTCGCCCCCGCAACGGATTATTATCTCAAGGCACACCTCTTCGGTGACATCTTCGCACGTGACAACCTCACCCACAGCCAGCGCGAACTTGTTACCGTAAGCGCACTGTCGGGACTTGAAGGATGCGAGTCGCAGCTGAAGTCTCACGTCAACGGAGCACGCAACATGGGTCTTTCAGAGGCTGAGATACGCTCAATCCCCACCGTGCTTGAGGCAAAGGTGGGCGCACGCGAGGCTTGGCGCGCACGCAAGGCCATAGCAGAGGTGCTCGGAGGAGAGTGCAACGAGGGCGAGCCTGTAAAGGACCCGATGTTCCCCACAGGCCAGCCAAACTCGGCATACGCCAAGTATTTCATCGGCAACAGCTACCTCGCACCGCTCTCTACGGGCAAAGTGCCTGTGTCGAACGTAACCTTTGAACCCGGCTGCCGCAACAACTGGCACATCCATCACAAAGGCATCCAGGTGCTGATTTGCGTCGGCGGCACCGGCTGGTATCAGGAGTGGGGCAAGCCCGCACGCAAACTTAACCCCGGAGACGTGGTTGAAATACCCGAGGGAGTCAAGCACTGGCACGGCGCAACACGCGACAGCTGGTTCCAGCACGTGGCCTTCACCGTGGCCGAAGAGGGCGCATCGAACGAATGGTTGGAGCCTGTGACGGATGAGGAGTATAATAAATTGTAGGAGTTAGAGAAGTTAAAGAAGTTAACGCTCACTGCGTTCGCTAAGAAGTTAAAGCCATTACC
>USHW01000062.1 GCA_900554545.1 uncultured Prevotella sp.
GCTTTAACTTCTAACGAGCGCAGCGAGTGATAACTTCCTTTAACTTCTTTAACTCTTGAACAAAACTTCTTTTACTCCCGAACAAAAACTTCTTTTACTCCCAAAATAAAAAAATATGAAAAGCTACCTCGTTTTATTGGCCGCCATCGTCTTGGAGACGTTCGCCACATCGTGCCTGAAGCAGAGCGAGCAGTTTACAAGGCTGTGGCCGTCGGTGCTCACCGTGCTGGGCTATGCAGGCTCGTTCTACTGCCTTAGCCACGTGTTGAAGACAATGCCCGTGGGCATAGCTTACGCCGTCTGGTCGGCTGTGGGCATAGTGCTCGTGTCGCTCATAGGCCGCTTCGTGTTCAGGCAGCACCTTGACGCGCCTGCCGTCATCGGCATTGCACTCATCATCGTGGGCGTGGTTGTAATCAACCTGTTCTCAAAGTCGGCGGCGCATTGAGCGGCGTCTTTTGTTGCCCGTGTAACACGTTGAGGCTCAATGTGTTGCAAAAGGCCGTGTTTTGCATTGCAAAACACGGCCTTTTGGCTTGTAATCGACGGCCTTTTGGAATGCAAGAGGTGGCGTTCCGCACGTCGGAACGCCACCTCTTGTTTTATGTGTAGTCATGTGGTTTGTGTCACCGGACGATGACCTTTGCGGTTTCGGTGCCGGCCTTGACTATGTACAGGCCTTTGGGCAGTGCTATCCGGTTGGTGCCGGTCTTGCCTCCTGTAGCCGCAGCCACCGCGCCCGACGGGCTGTAGACGGTTATGCGCGCGTCGGAGCCGAGCATTACTTCCACTCCGCCTTCAGTTCCGCGCACCGTTACGCCGCCCGTTGCTTCGGCCTGTGTGATGCCGCTGGGCGTGTACTCGACGTAGACTTCGTTTGAGAAGTCGGAGTCTATGGTGCCGCTGGCGCCGTTAGTGGTGGCCTGCACGAAGTATGAATACGTGTCGTCGCCGCGGTTGGGTGTCTCAACGTAGAACGATGTGCCGCCGAAGACTACGTCGGCCGAGTGCATCCGGCTGAATACGTCGCCGGCGTTGAGCTGCTGGCTTATCGTGATGTCGTCAATCCACACGGTGCCCGTAGTGCCGTAGTCCTGGTTCTCGGGGTCGGCGAAGGCTATGGCTATGTAGTAGTTCTTGTAAGCGTCCATGGTGAACTCGAAGGTCTCCGTGTCGCTTGCAAACGTCTTCAGCTGCCATTCCGGGGCGGCGTCCATGTCGTCGGCGTTGATGCAGGCCAGGCCTATTTGCGTCGATGCCGAGCATGCCGCGTCGCGCATTGCGGTGAGCCTCACCGTCACCTGTCCCGGCGTGGAGGCCGAGCTTACCGAGTAGATGGGGGTGTATAGGCCGGAGTAATATCCCATTATGGAGTAGTAGTTGCGCAGGCCGAGCATGCCGTTGGCGCTCATCGTGGTCACGCCTTCCCAGTTGGGGTGCTCGGTGTAGTCGTTGAGTATCACGTCAGTGCCGTTGTACAGGGGGTTGGCTACCGTGCCTTCGGTGAACTTGTCGAACGTCTCGTGCTCCACTTCGAATGCGCCCGTCTCCGCTACCGTGTGGTAAGAGTAGGTGTATAGGGTGTACCATGCGGCGTTCTCGGCCGCCGTCCAGTTGGCGCGGAAGCCGTTGTCGGTCACTTCGGTGGCCTCGGTGGCCGTGGGGTTGCCGATGCTTTCCGATGGGTTGCGCACTATTACCTGCTGCGACTCTGCGGATGTCAGCGTGCCGTCGGTAGCCTGCACGGTGAAGAAATATGTGTGTCCGGCCTCCAGCCCGTCAACGGTGCAGGTGGTTCCGGCCACTTCGCGGTCGGTTATGGCGTAAGTCCGCTCGTTGTCCGTGCCGTAGTAGAACACGTCGAGCAGGTAGCCCGTGGCGTCGGTAACGGCGTTCCAGCTGGCTGTGAAGCCCGTGTCGGTTATGTCGGTGGCCGACAGCGAGCTTGGCGCTTCGATGGATGCAGGCTCCTGTGTCCCGGCCTCCTGCGTCACGATAACGTCGTCGATGTACACCGGCGCGTCGCCGAAGAACTGTATTACGGTCTGCGCCAGTCCGCCGGCTACCGGCACGTCGGCGTACATCCATTCGGTGGTGGCGTTGACGTATCCTCCGTCAATCAGGTTGCCGCCTGAGCCAA
The DNA here is from genome assembly GCA_900554545.1 of uncultured Prevotella sp. Classification (GTDB taxonomy): domain Bacteria; phylum Bacteroidota; class Bacteroidia; order Bacteroidales; family Bacteroidaceae; genus Prevotella. The sequence continues at coordinate 2,141 of USHW01000062.1, forward strand.
TGGCGGTGATGTAGAACCTGGTGTCCTCCATGGCTTTGAACGACACCCTTATGGTGAACTCGCCGCCGCTGCCCGAGAGGTCGAGCACGGGCGTGTTGATGAAGGCCTCCGTGCCGTCGGCAAGGTAGCAGCAGCCTCCTGCCGAGTAGACGTTAAGGCCGGCCCAGCCGTATGTCTGCACGTAGTCGTAGTATATGTAGCCGTCGCTCCCTACGATGCCGAGCGACATCTCGGGCGCGTCCTCCGTGCCCAGTGTCATCTTGCTGAAGTCCTCGTAGAGTACGGTTGTGGTTTCATCGGCCCTCGTCGCCTGCCTTGCCGGCCTGCCCTCGCGTGCCTGGATGTGCCTTGCCGTGCCCGGCGCGGCCTGCATTCGCTGCGCCCTGTCGCTTGTGGCTGCGGCCGTGGCGGCCTTGCGCGCTGCGCTGCGGTTGCCCCATGAGCCGTCGTGTTGCGCTTGCGCGGCTGTCGCTGCGGCGCAAAGTATTATAGCGAGTGATGTCTTTATGATGTTGTTCATTGCTCTTTACTTTATCGTTATTTTATAGGTTGACACTTTGTTTTGCGACTTCAGCACCGCAATGTACAGTCCGGGCGCGCCCGGGTTCACTGCCGCCTCGCCGCCTGCGGCTATCTCTACGCCGGTGGCTATGGCCGTTCCGCCCGGCGTGAACACTGAAAGCGTGCCTCCGCAGGCCGAGCGTGCGCGTATTGTACGTCCGTCGGCGCTCACCGTTCCTGCTTCTCCGCCGTCGGCAACGCCGTCAATGCCGGTGCTTGTCACGTTCACCGTGGTTTCCGCCGGACGCGACTCGTTGTCGCCTTCATACAGGCAGGATATGCTGTAGACGTGCCTGCCGGTGCCGGCGGCCTCGTCAATGAAGATGCCTGTCGAGGTGAAGCCGACCAGCTCGTTGTCGCGGTAGACGTTGAAGCCGAGAGGGTAGGCCGTGTCGGCCACGGGGTCGAAGTCCGGGTTGAACTCTGGCTGCTCTCCCTTTACGAAGTCGGCCGCGGCCGGCGTGTGCGGCTGCAGCGTTGCATACAGGAAGATGTTGCCTTCGAGCACGCTGCCGCTCCACTCTCCGTCCACGCATGCCAGGTTGCCTTTGCCCTCGTCAAGCGTAGTCCCGTCGCATACAACGGCCACATAGCCGATGCTGCTCTCGGCGGCGAAGCCTATGTAGTAGTCGTAGCCCGGCTCTATCTCGACCGGTGTGGGCAGTTTCAGCGTGCGCCATGCTCCCGAACCGTATTCGGTTACGTTGCGCTCGCTTGCCACTTCGGGCGTGCCTCCGGGTTCGGCGCGGTACACGCGGAGCTTGTAGCTCACTTCGCGCTGGCTGGAGAACGGGCAGAACGACAGCTCCTCAATCACATACCCGGCGTATGTCTTCAGCTCGGCCGCGGTGAAAAGCTGGGCGAACTCCATCGTGCCTCCCGACACCGAGGTGATCAGTACGTTGTCCATTGCCGTGCCGATGTCGGGGTTCATGCGTGTCAGCATGTCGTCAAGTTCCCACGTAAGCGTCACCTCCTGTCCTTCGACCTGCGGCGTTACGGACTCTATCTTGTTGGCCGGCACGCGCACGGTGCTTGTCGCGAACGGCGAGTAAAGCCCGTCGGCATACAGCACGTCCACCTTGTAAGTGGCCACGGTCGCGGTAAGGTTGTTGTCAACGTATTGCAGGCCGGTGGTCTCTTCAATCAGCACGTTGTCGCGGAATACGCGGTAAGCTTCCACCGTTCCTTTCTCCGGGGCGTCCCATGTAAGCGTAACCACGCCCCGGCGCGCCGCCGCCGTGAAGTTACGCACGGTCTGCGGAGCCTCTTCCTTGACGAAACTGAACGACGCAACGGCGCCGTCGGCCTTTATGTCGCGCAATGAGAAGTAGGCGTATTTGCCGTCGTTCGAGTGGGTTGACGGCGTTGTCGTGTCTGAGAATTCCGCCGCTCCGCCCGTTCCGGGGAACAGTGCGCCTGCGCTGTTGATGTCTCCGTATGATGCCGGCGACGTGCCCGGGTCGCCCGTTGCCGATGCGCATACGGTGTAGACGGCCTGTGCGTAGTTCGCGTTGATGGTGTTCATGTTGAGCGTCTGCCTCAGCCTGTTCTCGTCTACGTGGTAAACCACCAGCCCGGAGCCGGGCAGCAGTCGGTCGAACTTTTGCGGCACGCGGTGTTCTATTACGAAGTAGTCGCCTTCGCGTGTCGTCTCGGCGATGTATCCCACTGGCTCGTCGGATGCCGCCGGGATGTCATTGACGGTGCGGCTTTCGGTGAGGTACTCGGGTTTTACCCACCCGAACTGCATCTTCTGCCACATGTTGATGTGCGACGGGGAGTCGCCGGGCACGAGGTATTCGTTCCATATACCCTCGGCCATCAGGTCCCACACGCCCGTTCCGTTGAAGTTGCCGCCGCTGCCTTCATAGTCGGTGTCGTAAAAGTCGGGCGCACCGAGGTTGTGTCCGAACTCGTGGCAGAACACTCCGACCGTAGCCATCTGCGTGGCGGTAGGGTATCCTAAGAGTTCTGGCTGTATTGTGTACGTCCGTACACGCTTTCCCCCGGCGTAGACGTCGGCCAGAAGTTCGGCGCTGTGCGACCAGATGTCGCCCGGGCTGCCGGTCACTTCCTGCCCCGTTCCCTGGTGGATGATTGACAGTCCGTCGAGTATTCCGTCGCCGTCGTTGTCGAATTGCGAAAAGTCCACGGTGTTGCCTACGGCCGTGATGGCGTCGGAGATGAGCTGTGTCATGTCCTCCGTGTCGTACATGGCCTTGTTCGACGGCAGCTGAATCCATCCTATTACGGTAGTCTCGATGTCGAGCTGGCCGTATGAGTTCTCAAGGTAGAAGTCGCGGAAGCTTCCCGTGCCGTCATATCCTTCGGCGTTCATCATTTCGTCGAAGGCCGCCGCCTCTACGGTTGTCTTCGTGTCGGCGAAGTTTACGAGCAGCATCAGCAGCTTTCTCTTGCCCGTAAGCGGGAACGACTGCCCTATGGAGAGCGACGGGTCGCCTACGGTTCTGGCCGGTGCGGGCATGTCGGCCCGTGTGAGCAGCCTCATGCGGGCCTTGGCCGTGTTGTCGTCGCCTGTGTATTTCAAGGCCGACGCCTTGAGTGCTCCGCCTTTTTTCTCGGCGTACATGAGGTATCCGTTTTCGGCTTTTTCCAGGATGTAGCCTTCGGCCGACTCCATCCAGTGCCTGTGCTCGTCGCCGCGCAGGTGGTATTTCACCACCGTCCCGTCAGGTTGGGTGTACGATATCTCTCCCGGAAATGCCGGTACGGCGTGTACCGGCACCCGGAAGAGACAGAGTATGCTGGCGGCCAGTAAAGTGCCAATCAATCTGTTCATCTGTAACGTGCTGTTTTTGCGTTCGGTTTACTTGGCTACTTTTATCGATTGTCCGTCCACAGACACGATGAATATGCCCTTGCCCCAGTTGCTTGCGGGTATCGTCATCTCCTCGCCTGCGGCCGTGCCGGTGAATACGGCGGCTCCGCCAGTTGAGTAAACGCTCACCTTGTTGCCCGCCTTCAGGCCGGAGAGGCGGAGGCTACCGCCGTCAACCGATACGTAAAGCGTTATGTCTTGGCCGGGAACGGTGCTGTTGCCGATGCCGGTTGTTATGATTTTTCCGTAGGTAACCCACGGCATGACGCAGAAGCTGTAGCCGGTCAGCTCGCGTGAGAACTCGTCTGCGCGGCAGTATTGGTTGAGTGTGCCGGTCTGTTCAAATTCGCTTCCCGGTATTGCGGCTTCTGGCTTCACCCAAAGTGTGGTCTCGCCGTTGGCGTGCTTGCGTGTGTCTCCGCCGAAGTAGGAGCGCGAGAGGAAGTCGGGGCTGTACGGGTCGACGGTGAGCTTGTCAAATTCCAGCGCGATGTAGAACGGGCCGTCGACTGTAACCTTTGCGTCGTCGAACTGCACGCCTATGCGTACCGGCTTGTAGTCAAGGTATAATATGTTGCTGATGAGGTCGGTCTTCTTGTAGATGGGGTTGTCAACGTCGGGCCTGCCGTCTTTGTCGGGATATACCACGATTGACATCTGCTTGTCTTTGTCGAAGCTGCTGTATTCCGACGGGTTGCCGTTTTCGTCTACGTCAATGCCGAGTGTCTGGTCGAACAGGTAGTAGTTCATCGAGTTGAACGTGATGCTCGTTATGTCCATCTTGTTGCCTGCCGGGACGTCGAAGCGCTCGGCGAACGCCCTGTAATAGTGGTTCACTCCAACCACGTAGTCTTGGTAGGTAGAATATGTGAATACGTCTTCAACCGAGCCGTCCTCGCGGAACGCCGGCGTGGCGTCCTGCTGGTAAATCTTGTCCAGTGCGTCGTCTACGGTCTGGAAGGCGTCGCTTTCGCCCTCAGCGGGGAACGACACGTTGAGCGTGCGCGACGTTTCGGTGGTTCCGCCGCTGTTGGTGGCCCTGAGCGTTACGGTGTATGCGCCGGCCTCGTTGAAGGTGATGGTGGGGTTGACGGCCGCCGGGTCGGATATTGTGGCTCCGCCGTTGTCAACGCTCCATTCGTAGGTTTCGGCGTCGTTGGTCTTGTTGATGAGCTTGACCGCCTGTCCGGGGAACACTATGGAGCTGCCTGTGAAGATGGAGTGGAGCGTATTGCCGAAGTCGAACGCCGTTTCCGGTGCGAACACGTCGTCGGCCTCGCTAAGCCTGAAGTTGTCTATGCAGATGTAGCCGTCGCCTGCCGACGCGGAGCATGCCCAGAAGGCGAAGCAGTATTCGCCCGTAGTCTCGGGCGTGAAGGTGAACTCGTAGCGTTTCCACTCGCTTATTATTTCGTTGACCTCAACCAGAGTGGTGGTCTGCATGTCGGAAGCCTGTTCCTGGCCTGCGGTGAACTTGAACGAAGGCGTCGAGCTTTCGCCGGGCATGCACAGGTAGAACGATACCTTGTAGGGCTTGCCCGCCTCCATCTCGAGCATCGGCGAGTAGGCTATGTCGCGCCTGTCGGCTATGACTGAGCTTGTCGTTATCATGTAGTATGCGCCTGAAACGGCAGGGATGCTGTTAGAGCTTGCCGTGAAGAAGGGCGACTCGCCGCTTGTGAACCAGCCTATCGGCAGGTTGTCCTGTCCGTTGTAGTGACCGGCGTCGTCGAAGTTCTCGGCGTAGGGTATGCTTGCTTCCCACTCCTCGGCCGGCGGAGTCACAGCCTCGCCGTCAACGGTCACGTCGTCGATGAACACGAAGCCGCTCGACGACAGGTTTGCCGTAACCTGTATGGCTATGCTGTACTGGCCGCTCTCTTCGGGCGTGAAGGTGGCTTCTACAAGCTCGAACTGCTTGTTTTCAATCATTTCCGCCTCCTTTACGGTTACGGTCTGGTCGTCAACGGTCTGCCCTTGGCCCGCGGTTATGGCTACCGACGGGGTGCGCCCTGTCTGGTAGGCGCTTGCGCGGACGTAAAATGATATGGTGTATTCAGAGCCTGCCGTCATCTGGAGCATCGGCGTGAAGAGCACGTCCTGCCTGCCCGATGACATGCCGTAGCTTTGGATGTAGTACTGGCCTGAATGCGCCTGTTCGTAGCTTTCCTGTGAGTTCTCTCTTGTAAACCCGGTGTTTCCGCTGGCGGCATACTGCGCCCAGCCGTCGGGCAACTCTCCTCCTAATGTATAGTGGCTTTCGTCGTCAAACGTCTCGGTGAACGGTATGGCGGTGACATAACCGTCGGCCATGGCCGGCAATCCGCCGAACAACATTGCCATAATGGCTAATGCTACTGTGGTGAAATAACATTTTTTCATAGGATAAGTTTTTAGTAAAAATTAAAAAAGATATGTTTGCAGGTTTATGGTTGACTGTGAAAACGTGTTGTTTGTAGTCAAAATGGCTTGAAAACCGCCATGAAGTTAGCAAAAATTTACCCCCCCCCTCAAAGCCTTTTAACGTTTTTAACTGAAACATTTAACATATCAACAGCAAAATTTGCATTTCAGGGCCGTTGGCCGGCTGTTTTTGCATTTTTTGTTGCGCAAGTGCCGCCGCCTGCGCCGCCGTCGGTGCCGCGCTGTTTTCACGTTGTTTTCAGGAGCTGTTGATGCCGTTTCTTTGTCGTTTCGTAACCGCTTGTGGCACAGCATGTTGAGCAAGGCTGTGCAAAAGGCCGTGTTTTAGCCTGCAAAACACGGCCTTTTGGCGGCTAAAACATGGCTTTTTGCACGGCAAAACACGGCATATTGGAAACCCACCCCCACCCTCCCGAAGGGAGGGAGCTTGATATGCTTTGCCAATCGGCACGCATTTGTCCTATAAGCCACATTCGTCCTATTCACCCTATAAGGGTTAACTGGAAAAAGGTAATCAAGCTCCCTCCCTTCGGGAGGGTTGGGGTGGGTTGTCCTTTTGGTTGGGTTGGGTGGCCCTTTTGGTCGGGGTGAGTGTTAGGTTTGGTCGTGGTGGGTGGCACTTTGCAACCCGGTTGCATCCTGTTTGCAGTACTTTTGCGTTGTAAAACGATTTCAGCAAATATCATTGCGGTATGGAAAAGAGTGTTATTTTGCGCCAGGCTGTGTCGCTTGTCATGCTTGCAGGCGGCATGGTGATGTCGGCTTTGGATGCCGGTTGGTTCACTGCGGAGTGGGTCAGGGCTGTGTGGTATGCCGTCGCCTTCCTGCCCGTGGGGCTTGGAGTGATTAAGGAGGCGTGGGAGTGCGCCGCCAAGGGCGACGTGTTCAGCGAGTTCATGTTGATGAGTGTGGCGGCCGTCGGCGCGTTTCTGATAGGCGAATATCCCGAGGCCGTGGCCGTGATGCTGTTCTATTGCATCGGCGAGGCGTTGCAGGACATGGCCGTCGACCGTGCGCGCGACAACATAAAGAGCCTGATGGAGTTCCGTCCCGACCGCGCGTTTGTCGTCGTCGGGGATAAGACGGAGGTGAAGTCGCCCGGCGACGTGCGCGTGGGCGACATTATAGAGGTGCGCCCCGGCGAGCGTGTTCCGCTTGACGGGCGGCTTGAAGGCCCTTCGGCGGCCTTCGACACGGCTGCGTTGACGGGCGAAAGCGTGCCGCGCACCATAGAAAGCGGCGGCGAGGTGCTGGCCGGCATGGTGGCGGCAGACAGCGTGGTGCGCCTCCGCGTGGTGCGCGAGGCAGGCCAAAGCGCCGTGGCAAGGATATTGCAGATGGTCGAGGAGGCGTCTGAGCGCAAGGCTCCTGCCGAGCTGTTCATCCGCCGTTTCGCCCGGGTGTACACGCCGTCGGTAATCGGCCTGGCCGCGCTCACGGTGGTTGTGCCATACTTGTGGTCACTGTTTGACGGCTCGTTCGCATACGACTTTAACACATGGTTTTACCGTGCGCTAATCTTCTTGGTAATATCGTGCCCCTGCGCGCTGGTTATCAGCATTCCGCTTAGCTATTTCGCAGGCATCGGCGCGGCGTCAAGGCGCGGCATACTGTTCAAGGGCGGCAACTGGCTCGACGCCATGTCGAGGGTTGATACCGTGGTGTTCGACAAGACGGGGACGCTCACCCGTGGCCGCTTCGCCGTCGTCCGCGTTGACGGCGGAGATAAAGACGCCATGCTGCGCGCCGTGTCCGCCATGGAGAGCGGCGGCAGCCATCCCATTGCCAAGGCCATTGTGGAGTACGCCGGAGCGGCCGACGCCACCGTGACCGACCTTAAAAACGTTGCCGGTTACGGCCTTACGGCCACCGTTGACGGCCACCGCTGGGTGGCAGGAACGCTGAAGCTGCTCGACCGCGAGGGCGTAGCCTATCCGCAAGAGCTGGCCGCCGTGGCCGAAACCGTTGTGGCCTGCGCCAAGGACGGGCGGTATGAAGGCTGCTTAGTGCTGGCCGACACGCTGAAGGATGACGCCCGTGAGGCCGTCGGCGGACTGCGCAGCTGCGGCGTGGGGCGCGTCGAAATACTGTCGGGCGACAGGCAGTCGCTGGTTGACAAGGTGGCCGCCGGGCTGCATGTAGACCGTGGCGGCGGCGACCTTCTGCCCGAAGGGAAGGTCAGGCGCATAGAAGAACTGAAGCGCGAAGGGCGCACCGTGGCCTTCGTGGGCGACGGGATTAACGACGCCCCGGTACTCGCCACCGCCGATGTTGGCGTTGCGATGGGCGCGCTCGGCGCCGACATGGCCGTAGAGACGGCCGACGTGGTGCTCCAGACGGACAGCCCCTCGAAGGTGGCCGAGTCCATACGCATAAGCCGCCGCACGCGGACCATAGTGCGCCAGAACATCGTTTTCGCCATAGGCGTGAAGATATTGGTGATGCTTCTCGGCGTTCTCGGCCTTGCAAACATGTGGGGCGCGGTGTTCGCCGACGTCGGAGTGGCTCTCCTCGCGGTGCTGAATGCGACGAGGATTGCTTATTTGAAGTTATAGAAGTTAAAGAAGTTATCGCTCGCTGCGCTCGCTAAGAAGTTAAAG
>USHW01000063.1 GCA_900554545.1 uncultured Prevotella sp.
CTCCCTCCCTTCGGGAGGGCTGGGGTGGGTGTCAGCTGTGCGGTGGTTGGGTGTCAGCAGTGCTGGTTTTACTCCCACTTGATTGGAACGTTCTTCAGCTTGATGGCGTATTGCATCCAGTTGGTGCCGCCGGGGCATCTTGCTTCCGTGTCGAGATACCATCCTGCGGTGACGATGACGAACTTGTCGACCGTGGCAGGTACTTTCATGAATTTGGCAAACTCGAATTTCACGGGTACGCCCACCATCATGTTTTTCTTTTCCGGATAGTATCCGGTCTTGTACTCGTTGCCGTCGGCGTCGGTGGCGCGGCCGTCATTGCCGCCGATAGCGGCGTTCTGGTAGTTCAGTTTCTTAGCCGTCGCCTTCACGTAGATGGTCACCTCGTTGCTGGCGGCATTGCCTACGGCCTCGACAAATTCAAGGTCAAAGTGCTCCGAGCCGGGATTTCCCACCTCAACTCCCGATGCCGAGGTGACAAAGTTGGTGGCCGTTTCGGCTGCGTTTGTCGTCGCCGTTGTGCTGTTTGTGGTGCTCTCGGTCGTCGTTTCGCCCGTTATCGTCTCCTTGACAACGTTCTCCGCAGCTTTCTTCAGCTTCTTGAAAAACTGCGCGTCGGCCTGTTGCGGTATTGCGAAGAAGGCTATCGCCACTGCGCAAAGCGTTCTAATCATTCTTTTCATAATCACTGATTGGTTTTAGTTGTACAATAATATATAATGTCATTGGTTTTCGGCCTTGCGCTCCGCAATCTTCCTGTTGGCCTCGTCTCGCGCCCCGGTGGTGTAATGCAAGCCGCCACTGTCGTCGTAGAACACCTGCTGCGACGGCTGCTTTGACGCTTCTTTCGACGTTATGCCGAAAGCATATATGCCGCCGACTATTATCGCGGCCACCATCAGCAGCTGCAAAAACAGCTCGAACAGGGCTACTAAGAACAGGAACACGGCTATGCACACGGCCACCACGCACATTACGGAGAAAGCCGTGAACACCGCTCCCTGCCGCCAGCCTGCCGAGCGCACGTTGCGCATCAAAGCCCAGCCGATGCCGCCAAGCACTAGTCCCCAGAAGATGATGTGCATCACAACAGTGCCGGCCGTGCCTGTAAATCCAATCATGCCGAACACTATCGATACGACCAACGCCACCGGGAACGTCAGCAAAAGGCAGATGAACGTAGACTTCATCGACAGCTCCTTGCCGATATGTTCTTCCACCGCGCCCTTGAGAAAGTAAACTTGCAGGATTTGGAACGCCACGAACAGTGCGAAGGGCACAAGCCGCAGCAGCTTCGAGAAGAAGCCATACTTGTCGGATGTGCACCACCACAGGCTGTTGCCGCCTAATACAGCGTAGATAACAATCTCCAGAATGGTAGCCGCAAGCATACATCCGGCGGCGGTCATAAGCAGCGTGCGCGGCTTGGTTTCGCTCTTCATGTAGAGCAGTGTTGCGGCGAAGGCCGCAGCTACGATTATGAACACGAGCCAGAAGGGCAGGGTGGTGGACATCAGAAATTCTTTCATGGCATTATTTTTTATAACGTTTTTGACAATACCCGATGCACTGTTGCGATGCGCTACTGTGGCAAAAGTAATGAAATCCGCAATCCTTGCAATAACGGAAATCCGTGAAATTGCACATGTCCGGCCACCGCCTGCGTAACATCTTGACATTCAACGCCTTGCAAAAGGCCGTCTTTCGCCTTGCAAAACGTGGCCTTTTGCACGCTGAAAGGTGGCCTTTTGGAAGGTAAAAGGCCACCTCTTGGTTTTCATTGCGGTATTCTTTATCGTGAAGACAGCGAAAAACCTGCTTCCAAGAGCGTTTTTCGGGCAGGCCCGTTAATGTCTCGAAAATATTTTGTAAGTTTGCAATGTACAATCAAACCATTACGATAGATGAGTAAATTCACAGCAAAGCCATTCGTCAAGTGGGCCGGCGGCAAGGGCAGTCTTATACCTACGCTTGAAAAGCTGTTGCCGGTTGACATCTCCCGTGTTGACGACCTGACATATATAGAGCCGTTCATCGGGGGTGGGGCGATGCTGTTTTTCATGTTGCAAAAGTTCGGAAATATACGCAAAGCCGTAATAAACGACCTGAACCCGGACTTGATAAACGCATATAAAATGGTAAGGGATTGCCCTGACGAGCTTGTCGGCAGTCTGACGGCCATACAGAAATCATACTTTGATATAGATGAAGAAGCTGGCCGGAAAGAGTTTTACCTTGCCATGCGCAGGCGGTTTAACGCAAGCGGTTTGTCGGCAGTAGACAGGGCGTCATGCCTGATATTCTTGAACAGGACGTGTTTTAACGGATTGTACCGGGTCAATTCAAAGGGCGAGTTCAACGTCCCTTTCGGCAGATACAAGAACCCGAAAATATGCGATGCCGATACCATTTACGCCAACAGCAGGCTTTTGCAGGGAGTTGAAATAATCTGTGGGGATTTTGAACAGGTGGCCGAATATGTTTCAGGCAACACGTTCGTTTACCTTGATCCGCCTTACAGGCCGGTGGATGCGACGTCGAGTTTCACTTCATATACAAAGGAAGGCTTTGACGACAGCGAACAAATCAGGCTGAAAAAGTTTTTCGACAGGCTGACCGCTTCGGGCTGTCTTGCCATGCTAAGCAATTCGGACAGTAGTTGCAGAAACCCTGAAGACACGTTTTTTGACGACCTTTACAAGGATTATAGGATAAGGCGCGTCTACGCTTCACGCTCCGCAAGCGCGAAGGCGGATAAGCGTGGAAAGCTTGCCGAACTGCTTGTCTGCAATTATGCGGACAACGGTTTCAGTACGATAAGCCATGACAAGAGTCTTAAATTCAGCCTAAATATCAATGATTATGGACAAGGCGCATACAAAAGAACAGTTTGACGTGTTCATGTCTCAACTCATAGAGACCAACGTTACGTTAGGTTTCTTCTCTGATTTTGCCAAAATCTCATCAAATGTAGATGCCGTTTCAATGAAGCTCAACCAGCTTAACTACCTCATTGGAAAGGATGACATGGATGCTACAGTTGTTTGGTAAGTATATCACAAAGATGTCTTTATCGGTATTATAAAGGGCAATACTTGCGTCAACGCGCAGGAATGCGTGGATACTTGATCCTTTTACGGGGAGCAGCACCACAGGCATAGCTGCGAATTTGGCCGGCAGGAGGTTTCTCGGCATAGATGAGGAAGCGGACTTTTTGTCTTTGAGTGAGCGCCGGAAGCATGAGATTGAAAACCTTGAAAAGGCTTCTGAATACAGGAAGAAGATAGCGGACATCGCTTTTTCTGAAAGCATTGCCAGCCCGATGTTGGGCGAAACGGAGCCTGAAGGGTATGACTTGCCTTTTTGATACGGTGCGGTTTTATTGTCATATCATGTCTTTGTGCCGCAGCAAAGAGGATTGACGGCTAACCCGTTGATAATCAACGCCTTGCAAAAGGCCGTCTTTTGCATTGCAAAACGTGGCCTTTTGCACGCTGAAAGGTGGTCTTTTGGAAGGTAAAAGGTGGCATATTGCGGGACGGGGGACGGCTGATTTTGCGCTTTCGGGATTTTTACGTACCTTTGTCGGGTTGATATTCATGGCATGAAAACTTGTTAGGTATGAAGATTTTTGCAGTAGGGATGAATTACATCCAGCACAATAAAGAGCTTGACGGAACGTTATATAAACCGGAAGAGCCTGTGATTTTCACCAAGGCCGACTCTTCGTTGCTGAAAGACGGGAAGCCGTTTTTTCCGCCTGACGACCTCGGGCGCATCGACTACGAGGGTGAACTGGTGGTGCGTATATGCCGGTTGGGCAAGAATATTCCCGTCAGGTTCGCCCACAGGTATTACGATGCGGTGACCGTGGGGGTTGACTTCACGGCGCGCGAGCTACAGCGCCGCCTGCGCTCCGAGGGCAAGCCGTGGGAGCTTTGCAAGGGGTTCGACGGGGCTGCGACAATCGGCGAATGGGTCGGTGTTGAGAAGTTGCGCGACGTTCAGTCGCTGCGCTTCCGTCTGGATGTGAACGGCGAGGTTGTACAGGAAGGCTGCTCGGCCGACATGCTGTTCAAGGTTGACGAGCTGATAGCCTACATCAGCCGCTGGTTTACACTGAAGACGGGTGACATCCTCTATACGGGCACGCCGCAGGGCGTAGGCCCCGTAAGCGTGGGCGACCATATCACGGGCTGGATAGAAGACCGCAAGGTGTTGGATTTCAACGTAAGATGACATATAAGAAAGTACTCTGTTTTTTGTTTGCGCTGTTTTTTCTTTGCGCGACAGAAGCCGCTGGAAAGGCGCAACGCTTTTTCAACCTCACCGCAGACGAGGTGAGGATTGACAGCGTGTTGCCGTTTTTCTCGTGCCGGGTGCTGCTCGACGGTGCGTGGGAAGACTCCGTATATACCGCCGCAATAGAATATCCCGAGTTCATGGAGATGAGCGCTGCCGACGTGGCGCGGTATGAGCGGATAAGCGGCGAGCCGCTGCCGGAGTTGCCGGAGGTTGAGGCGAACGTCGTTGTAGAGCGCCGCCGCGGACGCTTGGAGGTGTTTTTCGTTCCGCTGGTGATGCGTGGCGGCAAGTATATGAAGCTTGTCAGCTTCATGCTCGACGTCAAGTCAAGCCCCCTGCCGCGTGTAAAGGTGGCCGCGAGGATGGCCAGTGCCGCGTCGCGTGCCGACAGGTATGCCGCCCACTCGGTGCTGCGCGAGGGGCGTTGGGCGAAAATCCGTGTGCCTGAGACCGGCGTTTATGAACTGACGCAGACGCTGGTTCGCCGTGCAGGGTTTACTGATTTGAGCCGCGTCAAGGTGTACGGCTACGGCGGAGCGTTGCAGGACGAGGTGTTGGACGAGGAGTACCTTATCGAGCATGACGACCTGCAAGAAGTTCCTACGTGTACGGTGGGCGGCCGCCGGCTGTTCCATGCCGAAGGACCGGTGACATGGAGCAGTGCTACGGCAAACAGGCGCACGCGCAATCCGTATTCAGACTATGGCTATTATTTCCTGACCGAAAGCGACGGCGAACCGCTTACGGTTGACAGCACAACGTTCGTCGATTCATTCAGGGAGCATCCTTACTACTACCATACAATCCGCGAGGTTGACAACTACGCCTGGTATCAAGGCGGACGAAACCTGTTTGAGAACGACCCGATAAGCGCCGGAAGTTCGAAAAGCTATCTAATAACGCGCGAGGCGGCGCAGGCCGGGGAGCATTGGATAGACGTATGCGTAACCGCAGGGCAGGCAACCACGGGGCAAATCAGCATCAACGGCAATGCCGTAGGCTCTTTTTCAATGAGCGGTTTTGGTGACTACGACTACGCAAAGACATACGCGCGTGTGTTCAGTGTGACGTCTTCCACGCTTACCGACACGGTCACCATATCAACCACTTCAGGCGGCCCGGTGCGCCTTGACTACATTTCGGCACGCTTTGACACGCCGCGCAGCGTTCCAAACCTTGCCTCTACGTCGTTCCCCTCGCCTGAATACGTCTACAACATAACCAACCAGGACCACCACGCCGACCCACAGGCTGACATGGTAATCATCGTGCCTACGTCGGCGAAGCTCACCGCCCAGGCCCAAAGGCTTAAGGAACACCATGAGCAGCAGGACGGACTCAGGGTGACAATAGTTCCGGCAGACGAGCTTTACAACGAGTTTTCAAGCGGTACTCCCGATGCAAACGCCTACAGGAGGTACTTGAAAATGCTGTACGACCGTGCCGAAACAGAAGCCGACATGCCAAAATACCTGCTGCTGTTCGGCGACTGCGTATGGGACAACCGTCTGCTTACGCCTGAGTGTGAGGCTCTTTCGGCCGATGACTTGCTGCTCTGCCATGAGAGCGAAAACTCCTACAACAGGGTGTATTGCTACGTTGACGACGGCTTTTTCTGCTGTCTTGACGACGGAGAGGGCGGCAGTCCGACGCAAAGGGACAAGCTCGACGTGGCCGTTGGCCGCTTCCCGGTGCGCACCGAGGCTGAAGCCAAGGTCATGGTGGACAAGACCATAAACTACGTCGGCAACGACAACGCCGGCAGTTGGCAGAACCTCTTGGTGTTCATGGGCGACGACGGCAACGATAATGTACACATGACCGACGCCGACGAGATGGCGGAGACCGTTGAAGGCATCAACCCCGCATTCCAGGTTGAACGCATAATGTGGGATGCCTACAAGCGTGAGACATCGTCTACGGGCAACCGCTATCCTGACGTTACACGCCAGATAAAGCAACGACAGGAATCAGGCGCGCTTGTGATGAACTACAGCGGGCACGGCGCACAGACCAGCATATCGCACGAAATGGTGCTTACCATTAACGATTTCGCCACTTTTACCAACAGTAACCTTCCGCTTTGGATTACCGCATCGTGCGACATCATGCCCTTTGACGCCCAGGAAGACAACATCGGCGAGACCGCGGTGCTTAATGAAAACGGTGGAGCCGTGGCCTTTTTCGGCACGACACGTACTGTCTACGTTGACCGCAACAACGCCATAAACAAGGCTTATCTGCGCTCGCTGTTCACCTCTGGCGACGACGGTTACGTCACAATAGGCGAAGCGCAGCGGCTTGCGAAGAACGAACTCATTACATCCCGGCGTGACACAACAGTCAACAAATTGCAGTATTCGCTGCTCGGCGACCCTGCGTTGCACCTCAACATACCGTACCAAAGGGCTGTAATCGACAGTATAAACGGCGTTGAACTCGCTTCGGCAGACACGCTTCCGCAAATCTCGGCAGGCTCTGTTGTAAGGGTGTCAGGGCATGTTGAAACCGCCGACGGCGGTAAAGATGCGTCGTTTACGGGCGTAGTCTCCGCCTTGGTAAGGGATGCCGAGAAGCTGGTTGTATGCCGTTTGAACAACACTTCGGATGAAGGTGCGAGCACGGCGTTCGAGTATTACGACCGAACTACGACCCTGTTTAACGGCAGCGACAGTGTGCGCGGCGGCGAGTTTGCCTTCTCATTCGCCGTCCCTATGGACATAGATTACAGCAACGAGACAGGACTAATCAACGTTTTGGCTGTCAATTCTTCGACGAAAGAGGCCGTCAACGGGGTTAACGGCGACTTTACCGTAGGCGGAACGGCGGCTGAAGGCACTGACGGAATAGGCCCGTCAGTCTACTGCTATCTTAATTCCCCGTCGTTTGTGAACGGCGGAAAGGTTAACACTACGCCCTACTTCGTGGCTGAAATATCAGACAAGGACGGACTGAACACCACCGGCAGCGGCATAGGTCATGACCTGCAGCTGACAATCGACGGCGAGATGTCGAAGACATACGTGCTTAACGACAACTTTCAATACGACTTCGGCAGCTTCACGAGCGGTCGGACGTATTACAGCATACCGGCGCTTGAGCCGGGGCAGCACACCCTGCGCTTCCGTGCATGGGACATAATGAACAATTCTACGACAACGGAGCTGACGTTCAATGTTGTCGAGGGGCTTTCGCCCAACATCCTGAGCATCGACTGTACGTCTAATCCGGCTACGACGAGCACCACATTCATCATCGCGCATGACCGTTCAGGGAACAACCTCGACGTTGAAATCGAAGTGTTCGACATCAGCGGACGACCCGTGTGGACGCACTCCGAAAGCGGCGTGGCAACATCAGGCACGTACACAGTGGACTGGGATTTGACCGGCGACGGCGGCGGACGGCTCTCTACCGGCGTGTACATCTACCGCGTGAAACTCGGTGGTGACGGCAGCGGAATGGTGTCGAAGGCGAAGAAACTTATAATAATGACAAGATAAGCCTGCACTTCCGTGCTTGCAATTAACAATCAATAATTAACAATCAAACAACCGTTGGAACATCAAAAGACATGACAATGAAGCACCTTAAGATATGTATTGCGGTGGTGTTGGCCGCCGTCGCACTCGGAGCACATGCGCAGGAAAAGACCGACATCTTCAATCCTGAACACAACTCGGTAACATCCCAGACCATCGCGCCTGACGCGCGTGCCGCCGGTATGGGCGATGTCGGCGCGGCGACCGACCCCGACGTGAACTCGCAATACTGGAACCCGGCCAAGTATCCGTTCTGTATCAGCCGCGCCGGAGTAGCTTTGAACTACACGCCGTGGCTCCGCCAGCTTGTCAACGACATGGACCTGGCATACCTTGCAGGCTATTACCGCATAGGCGACCATAGTGCCGTGTCGGCTTCGCTGCGCTATTTCTCGCTCGGAGAGGTGATGATGAATGGCGATGACGGCATGACAATCAATCCTTACGAGATGTCCATCGACGTGGCTTACTCGCTGATGCTTAGCGAAAAGTTCTCACTTGCCGCGGCGGTGAGGTGGATTTACTCTGACATTACTTACGACTATACCGAAGACACGAAGGCGGCGAGCGCTTTCGGAGCGGACATCGCCTGCTATTATCAGGACTACATCATGATAGGCCAGCGCGAATGCCAACTCGGCTTGGGACTGAATATCAGCAACATTGGTAGCAAAATCACCTTCGGAGGCGATGACAACAGCGAGTTCATACCGACAAACATGCGCCTCGGAGCGTCGCTCATGGTGCCCATCGACGAATACAACCGCTTCACAATAGCCGCCGACGCCAATAAACTGCTCATACCTACATATCCGTTGCAGGAGGACGGCGAGTCGACCGAGGATTACCAGCAGCGTGTGCAGCGCGATTATTACGACATATCGAGCATCAGCGGCATCTTCAAGAGCTTCGGCGACGCGCCCGGAGGCTTCAAGGAGGAGTTGCAGGAGATACGCTGGAGCGTCGGTGCGGAGTATGTTTACAATGACAAGTTCAGCCTTCGCGCGGGCTATCATCATGAATCCGAGAACAAGGGAAACCGCAAATACTTCACCTTCGGTGCCGGTTTCCGCATGAGCGCCTTCTCGCTTGATTGCGGATACGTGTGGGCTACGGCAAAGAGCAACCCCTTGGACCAGACCCTGCGCTTCACTCTCGCGTTCGACATGGACGGAATAAAGGAATTGTTTAGGAGATAAACATCCTACGATAAGCAATCTGAGAACCCACCCCAACCAAAGGGACAACCCACCCCAACCCTCCCGAAGGGAGGGAGCTTGATGTGCTTTAGAGGGTGTGTTTCATTGCTGTTAGGGTGTGGAACAATGTGGAAAAGGTGGTAATTTTGAAATAATTGGATTTCAACACATATCCAAACAATAAACAAATAATGATATAACTACAACCAACAAAGCATTCCAAGCTCCCTCCCTTCGGGAGGGGTGGGGTGGGGTGTCCCTTAGGTTGGGATGGGTTCTCCCTTTGGTTAGGGTTGGTTGTATGTTGTATTACTAAATGCTTTCACATGAAATACAATTACTATACCAACGACGCAGCTACCTATCAGATTTTGCTTGAAAAGGCAAAGGCGATGAGAAGCAACCCGACCGAGGCCGAGTCGGTGCTTTGGCGTTACATTTCAGGTGGCCGATTAGGCGTTCATTTCCGCCGTCAGCATCCCGTTTTCGATTATATTCCCGATTTTGTTTGCTTGGCTTACCGCCTTATCATCGAGATAGACGGCGGCTACCACCTTGACGGCGAACAGCCGGAGAAGGATGCGGAGCGCACTAACCGTCTGGCCGAACAAGGCTTTACTGTTCTAAGATTTACCAATGAAGAGGTGCTGCATGATACCGACGAGGTTATCGATGCCATAGGAGATGCCATAGACCGGCAGCAATTGGAGCTGTCTGGCGGCACAGGCAAAAGCATGCCAAGCCCCCTCCCTTCGGGAGGGTTGGGGTGGGTCGGGCGTGAATCTGTTACCCGTGTAGGTTTAGGTTACGATGTCCACCGCCTCGTCGAAGGGCGTGATTTGTGGCTCGGAGGCATAAAGATAGAGCACACTATGGGTTTGTTGGGCCACAGCGACGCTGATGTGCTTATCCATGCGATATGCGACGCACTGCTGGGGGCGGCCAACATGCGCGACATAGGCTACCATTTCCCCGACACGTCGGCGGACACTCTGAATGTTGACAGCAAGATTTTGCTGCGCAAGACGGTAGAGCTTATCGCCACCGAGGGCTACACTGTGGGCAACATCGACGCCACGGTGTGCGCCGAGCGGCCTAAAATCAATCCGCACGTGCCGGCCATGAAGGCGTGCCTTGCACGTGTGATGGGCATTGCCGAAGACCAGATTTCAATCAAGGCCACTACGACCGAGCGCCTCGGCTTTACCGGACGCGAGGAGGGAATGAGCGCATACGCGGTGGCGTTGATTGAGAGATGACGCGCCTGTCAGGGGCGATTGAAAACGAAAATACTGCAAACCGACATGCGGTTTGCAGTATTTTTGTTTTTCAAGTATGCTTTTCCTATTTTTCAAATGAGGATCTCGGTAACCGTCATGCCGCACGCCGATGCGGCATCCAGTGTTTTTAATCAGCGTCA
>USHW01000064.1 GCA_900554545.1 uncultured Prevotella sp.
TTACCATTGCTAACAGACAACCTCTAAGGTAATCATAATTCTCAATTCCCCATTCTCCATTCTCAATTCAAAAGACCGTGTTTTGGAAGGTGAAAGGCCATCTTTTACCTTCCAAAACACGGCCTTTTGCAGCCTAAAACATGGCCTTTTGCAATACATTGAGTGTCAAGGCGTGGCGGAGGCGGCTGCCGGGCGGCGTGAAAACAGCGTCAGGACGCGCCGCCGGCGATGAAGAAGAAATGTGAATAATCAATGAATTTTATTAAAAGAACGGCGTTTGTCGTTTTTTCGGCGTATATTTGCAGTCATTCATAACGCTGTGCCGCATGCCGCGGCGCACATGTCAAAACAAAATAAAACGTAAAAAACAAAGCAATTATGAACGAAGACAGACTGTATGAACTGATACGCGAGAAAGAACAGATGGCCGCCGTGGCCTTCCCCGCCTTGATGCGCAAGGTGTATGTGTGGATGACGCTGGCCTTGGTGATAACCGGCTTCACGGCCTACGCCGTGGCCAACAGCCCGGGCATAATGACGGCAATCATCGCCAACCGTATGCTGATGTGGGGACTGCTTATAGGCGAGTTCGCCCTTGTGTGGTACGTCTCGGCGCGCATCGACCGCCTCTCGCTCTCCACGGCAACGCTGCTTTTCATCCTCTATTCGGTGCTTAACGGCGCAACGCTGTCAATCATCTTCTTGGCATACACGATGACGTCGATAGCCTCGGTGTTCTTCATCACCGCCGGAACATTCGCCGCCATGTCGCTCGTGGGCTACTTCACTAAGAAAAACCTGTCAGGACTGGGCCGCATCCTGTTCATGGCCCTCATCGGACTCATCATCGCCACGCTTGTAAACGTGTTCCTTATAAAGAGCGGCGGCTTCAGCCTTATCGTCAGCTACGTGGGCGTGCTCATCTTCGTCGGCCTTACGGCGTATGACACGCAGAGGATAAAGAACATGCTCGTAGAGGCCGATGACGTCAGCGCCGAGGCGCAAAAGATAGCCCTGATGGGTGCGCTGGCACTCTATCTCGACTTCATCAACCTCTTCCTTTACCTGCTTCGGATATTCGGAGGAAACAGGGAGTGAGTCTTTTTAGAAGTTAAAGGAGTTAAAGAAGTTAACGCTCGCTGCGCTCGCTGAGAAGTTAAAGCCATTACCTTTGTTAGTTGACAAGGGACGAGATACAAGTAGACAAGGCTTATTGTCTTAGCTACTACAATCTCCCTAACAGCAAGAGTAATGGCTTTAACTTCTCAGCGAGCGTAGCGAGCGTTAACTTCTTTAACTCCTTTAACTCCTCAAAACGGCAAGAAAACATGCAATTTTCTGCATATTTTCTTGCCGTTTTGAATAAATATCCATATCTTTGCGCCTATAATTGCATAAAAATACAACGATGAAAGCGAAAGACAACAGGCTTAAAACATTGCGCATGCTTATATCAAGCCAGGAACTTTGCTGTCAGGACGACGTCCTGAAGGCCCTTGCAAAGGAGGGCTATAACGTCACGCAGGCCACGCTCAGCCGCGACCTGAAGCAGCTAAAGGTGGCAAAAGCCACAAGCTTGAGCGGCAAATACTTCTACGTGCTGCCCAACGAAACGATGTACAAACGTGTGGCAAGTCCCAAGACGGCGGCCGAGATGCTGCTTACTTCGGGCTTCATGTCTATCAACTTTTCGGGCAACATGGGCGTTATCAAAACCCGTCCGGGCTACGCCAGCAGCCTTGCATACAACATCGACAACGGCGGACTGCCGTCAATCATCGGCACCATCGCCGGCGATGACACAATCTTCATCGTAATGAAGGCCGGCGTGATGTACTCCGATGTGATAGACGAGCTGCGGAACGTGATACCGGACATAAAGTAAAAGGTAAGAAAGTGAAATGGTGAGAAGGTGAGAAAGCCTGCCGCCTGTATGCAGTTTGCAAAGGTAATGGCTTTAACTACCTTAACTCCTATAACTTCTTTAACTCCTGAAAAGAAATGGAAGAAATAACAGTCTTAGTGGCAGACGCCTCACACGAGAAGTACGTTGACACCATACTCGACACCATTGCGGCGGCAGCCAAGGTGCGCGGCACGGGTATCGCCCGGCGTTCACACGAATACCTGGCTACCAAGATGCGCGAGACGAAGGCCGTCATAGCCCTTGCCGGCGACCGCTTCGCAGGCTTCAGCTACATCGAGACGTGGGGGAACAAGCACTATGTCACCACGTCGGGACTTATCGTTCACCCCGACTTCCGCAACCTCGGAGTGTCGAAACGCATAAAGGACATGACCTTCACGCTGGCGCGCACACGCTGGCCGCAGGCCAAAATCTTCAGTCTTACCAGCGGTTCGGCGGTGATGAAGATGAACACCCAGCTCGGTTACGTGCCCGTTACCTTTGCTGACCTTACCGACGACGAGGCTTTCTGGCGCGGCTGCGAGGGCTGCATCAACGTTGATGTGCTTAAACGCACGGGCCGCCGCTACTGCATCTGCACCGGCATGCTTTACGACCCGGCGGAGCACAAGGGCGAACCCACGCCACTGGAGCTGCCCGAAGAGGTGATGAAGAGGATTGGAAAGTAATTTATATGAAGTTAAAGGAGTTATAGAAGTTAAAGAAGTTAGAGTCAAATGCCTTGCTAAATGAAGAATAAATAATTAAAAATGAACAATCATAATGCACGTGATTTTTTACCATTCACTTTGCATTCAGCAAAGCATTTGGCTCTAACTTCTTTAACTTCTATAACTTCTTTAACTTCCGAAAACAACTTTTTTGACTTCCGAAAATAAAAAACAAACGATTATGCCAGACAAGAAGAAAGTGGTAGTGGCCTTCTCCGGGGGGCTTGACACATCCTACACGGTGATGAAACTGTCGCACGACATGGGCTATGAGGTCTATGCCGCATGTGCGAACACAGGCGGCTTCAGCCCCGAACAGCTGAAAAAGAACGAGGAGAACGCCTACAAGTTGGGCGCGAAAGAGTACGTCACGCTCGACGTCACGCACGAATACTACGAGAAAAGCCTCAAGTACATGATATTCGGCAACGTGCTCCGAAACAACTGTTACCCCATATCGGTGTCGTCGGAACGCATCTTCCAGGCCATAGCCATTGCCCGTTACGCCAAGCAGATAGGCGCTGACGCCATTGCCCACGGCTCTACCGGCGCCGGCAACGACCAGATACGTTTCGACATGACCTTCCTCGTGATGGCGCCGGGGGTGGAAATCATCACACTGACACGCGACAAGGCGCTGTCGCGCAAGGAAGAGGTTGACTACCTCAACGCCCACGGCTTCACGGCAGACTTCGCCAAACTGAAATACAGCTACAACGTAGGCATCTGGGGAACGAGCATCTGCGGCGGCGAGCTGCTTGACTCGGCGCAGGGCCTTCCGGAAGAGGCGTACCTCAAACACGTGACCCGTCACGACGAGAGCGAGCTGCGCATAGAGTTCGGCAAGGGTGAGATTGTGGCCGTGAACGGCGAGAAATACGACGACAAGGTTAAGGCCATACAGCGCATCGAGGAGCTTGGCGCCGCCTACGGCATAGGCCGCGACTGCAACGTTGGCGACACAATCATAGGCATAAAGGGTCGTGTGGGCTTCGAGGCCGCCGCCCCCAAGCTGATAATCGAGGCTCACCGCATGCTCGAAAAGTACACCCTGAGCAAGTGGCAGCAGTACTGGAAAGACCAGGTTGCCAACTGGTATGGCATGTTCCTGCACGAAAGCCAGTACCTGGAACCCGTCATGCCCGACATTGAGGCCATGCTTACCAGCAGCCAGCGCAACGTCAACGGCACGGCGATACTCAAGCTCCGCCCACTCGGCTTCGAGTGCGTTGGCGTTGATTCGCCCGACGATTTGCTCAAGTCTAAGCTCGGAGAGTACGGCGAAATGCAGCATGGCTGGACGGCTGACGAGGCCAAGGGATTTATAAAGGTGCTGTCAACGCCGTTGAGGGTGTATTATGGGATACATGGGGAAGAGAGGTAAGCCCCTCCCCAATCAAAGGAAAGCCCCTCCCCAACCCTCCCGAGGGAGGGGGCCTGACATGCTTTTGCCGCTTGGCTGTATTAGTCCTATAAGGCTTATAAGCCCTATTCATCTATCCAAGAGCCAGCCTTTGCCAACCTGCTGATTATCAGTGGCTTTGCAAAAGGCCGTCTTTCAGGCTCTAAAAGGTGGCCTTTTGGCCTGCAAAAGGCCACCTTTTACCTTCCAAAACACGGCCTTTCGGAAAACGGGCGGCAGCATCCTTTACAGCATTTGGCCAGACACCTTTACTTCATAGCCCCCTAACTTCCAAGGTAATGGCTTTAACTTCTTTAACTTCCTTAACTTCTTTAACTCCCGATAATAAAAACCAAACCAAGCATGAAAATAGGTATTCTTGGCGGAGCGGGCTACACCGGCGGCGAGCTGCTGCGCCTTCTGCTCAACCATCCGCAGGCGGAAATCGTCTTCGTCAACAGCGAGAGCAACGCCGGAAACCCCGTGACCGACGTTCACGAGGGCCTATACGGCGACACAGACCTGCGCTTTACCGACGCAATGCCGCTCGACGGGGTTGACGTTCTCTTCTTCTGCTTCGGCCACGGAAAGAGCCGCCAGTTCCTCGCGGAGCACCGCGTGCCCGGCAATGTGAAGATAATCGACCTCGCACAGGACTTCCGCCTTGCCGCCGAAGGCAACGACTTCGTGTACGGTCTGCCCGAAATCAACCGCAGCAGAATAGCCTCGGCGCAGCATGTGGCCAACCCCGGATGCTTCGCCACGTGCATACAGCTCGGCCTTCTGCCTGCGGCCAGGATGGGACTGCTCACGGAAGACGTGTCCGTTAACGCCATAACGGGCAGCACCGGGGCAGGACAGAAGCCCGGAGCGACGACCCACTTCAGCTGGCGCGCAGGCAACATGAGCATATACAAGCCCTTCACCCACCAGCATGTGCCCGAAATACGCCAGAGCCTGACGCATCTTCAGGGTGCGCCCGTCGGCTCGATAGACTTCATTCCCTACCGGGGACCCTTCGCGCGCGGCATCTTCTCTACCTCCGTAGTGCGCACCCAAAAGCCCATAGAGGAAATAGTCGAGGGCTACAAGGCGTTCTACCGCGACGAGCCTTTTACCCACTACACCGACAAACCTATAGACATGAAGCAGGCGGTGAACACCAACAAATGCCTCGTTCACTGCGAGAAGTACGGCGACAAGCTGCTCATAACCTCTATCATAGACAACCTATTGAAGGGCGCCGTGGGGCAGGCCGTGCAGAACATGAACATCATGTTTGGCGTGGAAGAGGGTGAAGGACTTAGGCTAAAGGCATCGGCGTTCTAACAACAAGCCCCCTCCCGACCTCCCCGAGGGGAGGGGCTTGGCTTGTATCAGCAACATAATGTAACTAAAACCCCTCCCCTCGGGGAGGCCGGGAGGGGGCTTGCTTTCTTTTATATGAACTTATTTGACGTTTATCCCCTCTTTGACGTCAACATCGTCAAAGGCAAGGGCTGCTCCGTTTGGGACGACAAGGGGCAGGAATATTTAGACCTTTACGGCGGCCACGCCGTCATAAGCATAGGTCATTGCCATCCCCATTATGTAGAGATAGTCACCAAGCAGCTTGACACGCTCGGCTTTTACAGCAACTCCGTGGTAAATACGTTGCAGCGGCAGCTGGCCGAACGCCTGGGCAATGCGTGCGGATATGACGATTACCGGCTGTTTCTCGTCAACAGCGGAGCCGAGGCCAACGAGAACGCTCTTAAGCTGGCGTCGTTCAAGACGGGGCGCACGCGTATCCTGTCGGCCGCCAAAGCCTTCCACGGACGCACGTCGCTGGCCGTCGAGGCGACCGACAATCCTAAGATAATAGCGCCTGTCAACGCCAACAACCACGTCACTTACCTGCCCCTTAACGACCTTGCGGCGTGGGAGGCGGAGCTGAGCAAGGGCGACGTTTGCGCCTGCATGATAGAATGCATACAGGGAGTGGGCGGTATAAAGCTCGCCGATGAGGACTTCGCACGCGGCCTTTCGGCGGCCTGCAAGCGGCACGGGGCGGTGCTCGTTTGCGACGAGATACAGTGCGGCTACGGCCGTTCGGGCAAGTTCTTCGCCCACCAGTGGCTCGGCATACGCCCCGACCTGATTACTGTTGCGAAAGGAATTGCCAACGGTTTCCCCATGGGCGCGGTGCTCATCTCGCCCGACTTCAAGCCCGAATACGGCCAATTAGGCACGACGTTCGGCGGCAACCACCTCGGCTGCGCAGCCGCTTTGGCAGTGCTCGACGTGATGGAGGGCGAGCATTTGGTTGACAACGCCCGCGAGACCGGCGGTTACCTGACGGACAGACTGCTTGAACTCAAGGCCACGGAGCCGCGCATCACCGACGTGAGAGGCCGCGGACTGATGATTGGCATAGACCTTGCCATACCGCACAAGGAGCTGCGCGGCAGGCTCGTTTACCAGGAACACTGCTTCACCGGCTGCGCATCTACGAACATCCTGCGACTGCTGCCGCCGCTGACGTTTACCAAGGCGATGGCCGACGACTTCATCCTGCGCCTGAAAAGGGCGTTTGCAGCTGTTTAGCAGGCAAGGGGCTGGTCGTAAACAGACAAGGTACAAACATACGGGCAGACAAGATTATTTGCCTTTTTGGTTGGATAAGGCTGTTCCCTTGTCTGCCCGTCTGCTTGTGTCTTGTCTTCTTAGAAACTGTTTTGATTTTTTTGTTAAATGGATTGAGATGTATTTTCGAGGCGTTTCTGATTGTTATTTGAGTAAGTTTAGCGGGCTAAACGCCGAAAATAACAATCAGAAACGACCGGAAAGACGCTCAAGACATTAACAAAGAGCCATGCAGTTTCTCCATAAAAAGAGTCCTGTAAAAAATCAAAACAGTTTCTAATAGACAAATGCGTAATATGTTCCGTCCGCCTGCTCCGTGTCAATTGCTCCGTGGTAGTGCGGATGGCGCGGCGGTTTCGGCTTCTTGTGCTTCTTGTGTTTCTTTGGAGGCGGCGGCCCGTGATGCTCCCTGTGCACCACGCACGAGCCTAACAGCATCGACATGCTGACGGCTGCCACAAGGGTTTTAAGTATTGTCAAAGATTTCATAACTGTATGCTTTTTAGTTTGTACATCGATGAAAAAGCACTGTCCGTAGACATGCGTTCTATATAATTGACCCCTGACGGGACGGAAAGTAAAACCTGGCGGCTGCAATATTCACATTTTTTCACCAGCCGGCAGCGTTTCCCGTGCCGTCAGCCACAGCCGGCTAGCCTCGCCGCAGGCCGCCGCCATTGCAGCACGTTGTAAGTCAGAGTGTTGCAAAAGACCGTCTTTCAGGGTGCAAAACATGGCCTTTCAGGGTGTAAAACATGGCCTTTTGTAATGCAAAAGACGGTCTTTTGCAGACCGTCCGCGGCGCGGCCGTCCGGGGCAGGGTAGCGGCACGCCGCAAACAGGCTGCATATTACAGTAATTTTTATCTACATTTCGGCGCAAAATATATGCTAAAACCTTGAAAATCATTATTTTACAGCCGTTTAACACTTAAATTCAGAAAGATTATGAAACAGTTTGACATCAAGAGTGTTTACACTGAATGGCGTGAAATGAAAAAGCTGACGGTAAAGGAATCAACGATGGCAACTTACACGAGCAACGCCGAGAAACACATCCTTCCGCTCTTGGGAAGCGTCAGCCACATAGACGAGACGCTGATGCAGGACTTCGTGCTGAAACTTACAGACAGCGGACTGTCGCCGCGCACCGTGAAGGACATATTCCTGGTGCTTAGGATGCTCATGGAGTTCGGACGGAAACGAGGCATGACAGAGTGGCGAGACTGGGACGTGAAGATGCCGCAGTGCGCCGCAGCGCCGAAGATAACAGTGCTGACACACGCCCAGCAGAAAACGCTCATGACGCACCTGCGCCGCCACTTCTCGTTCCGCGGACTCGGCCTTTACATCTGCCTGTGCACCGGCATGCGCATAGGCGAGGTGTGTGCCCTGAAGTGGGGCGACATTGACGTCCGCTCGCGTCTCATCAAGGTGGAGCGCACCATCGAGCGCATATACGCCGGTGACGGCACGGCAAGGTGCACAAAGGTGGTGATAGGCAAGCCGAAGACCGACAGCTCGCAGCGCGAAATACCAATAAACAACGAGCTGGCGGCCATGCTGAAGCCCGTGTCGGCCGTGGTGAACGCCGACGACTTCGTGCTGACGAACAGCGAAAAGCCGCTTGAGCCGCGCCTGTACCGCCGATACTACCAGAACCTAATGAAGCAGCTCGGCCTGCCCCCGATGAAGTTCCACGGCCTGCGCCACACCTTCGCGACGCGCTGCATAGAGTGCCAGTGCGACTACAAGACGGTCAGCTCAATACTCGGCCATTCCAACATCAACACCACTCTCAACCTATACGTTCATCCCGACATCTGCCAGAAGCGCAAATGCATTGACAAGATGATGCGCTCTGTGATGAAGTAGTGCGGCAGGGCTGCGGCCCGTCCCGGGTCTACCGGAGGGAGAGCGCTTGATTGCTTGTTTGCAATATGTGGTTCATCCGCAGTTTTGTTGGATGAGAAAAGGATTATAAAATCGTACAAAAT
>USHW01000065.1 GCA_900554545.1 uncultured Prevotella sp.
CCCCAAAAACCCCCCACAGTTATTTTCCCACCGGTTTGGGGGGGCGTTTACCCGCCTCGCCGTCGTGTATGAAGTCGCACATCTCGACATTGAGCAGCAGCGGTTCGTCGGCGTACTTCACGTTGAAACTGTAGAAGTCTCCGCTCTCCGTTATTACGCTCATGTTCGTCTCGCCGCGGAAATTCTTTTTCACTGCCTTCACGCGGATTACGTTCTCCGCTCCGTCGGCCTTCCCCGCAATCAGGTTTTCAGAACCGAGGTCAACATATTTCACGGGCGACGGGAAAATCACGTGTACGGTCTTGTCATACGCTATTTCAAGTCCGTGCGGCGGAATCATGCGGCTAAAGCCGATTTTCCGCGTCAGTCCCTCGAAACTGTCGCCGCCGCTTGGCTGCGCCACGGCTGCGACCGCACCCATAAGCAGGGCGCAAAATAAAAACATCTTCTTTCCCATAAACATCATTTTCTTGCTCGTTTTTTGCATTGTTCCATTCGTTTTTCCTTTTTTGTCATTTACTCATCCATCATTACGTTTATTTACGGCCATGAATCCGTATCAAATATCCAAGTTTGCAAAAGACGCCCTTTCACGTTCCAAAACACGGCTTTTTACATTCCAAAAGACGGCAAATCGGAAGCTGAAAGGCCATATTTTGCAAGTTATTCCGTAACATCTTGATTTACATATATTCGTGCCAAAATTTAAGGTTCTTACGCTTTTAACTCCGCCGTTGTTCACTGTTCCGGCGGCTGCAACAGCAGCCTGTATCCGGCCTTTACGGTTATCTTTACGGTGCGTGCCTTTTTTGTGAAATACTGCGACACGCCGCGTATCAGTCCGCGTCCCACGTCGGAAACTATCTGCGCCCCGGCGTCGGTGGATATGCTTATGCCGCTTTCCACGGCGCCGCCCATGCCTGCGGCAATCTCCCTCGCTGCGTCGTTTTCAAGCGAGTTTGGTACGAGAATGCCTTTCTGTCCGTCGGTGGAATACACCTCAAGTTCCACGGGCAGCACGCTGCCGTTATGGCTTACGGCCTCTATTTCCACCTCCATACGCTCGCCCTGAAGGCGCGTCAAGCCTGTTATCACCGTTCCTTTTGGTAAGAGGCGGCCTCCAACACGCATCGGTTCGAGCAGCCTGAGGCGCAACGCCTGTCCGTCGGTAACAGTCTGCGTGCCGTGTACGCACGCCGCAATGGTGTTCTTTACCACGGCCTCATGTGTTCCGACTGCGGTGTTGAAGCGGTCTGCAACAATGCTGTCCGTATCATCATTTTGACCGAGCCGCGATACAACACGAGTCCGTTCCGCCTTGACAGGCTCGGCTTTCGGCTTTTCCGAGGCATTGCTTGTTTCCGTCGTTCTTGTTGCCGTGTTGCCGCCAAAGCGGGCCGCCAGCTCGTAAGACTTCTCCATCAAGGCGACCTTCTCGTCAAATGAGCTTTCCTTTTCAGGCTCACAGTCCAGTCGCCGTTCTATCTCCGTAATCCTGCGCGACACCTCGTCGTCCTGCGGCACTTCCGCAGGCGAGTAAAAACCGGCCAGCGTCCTGTTCATGTCCTGGTACGCCGCAACGGATGAATGAGGAGTACCCTCCTCGTTTTCATTTTCCGCCACAGGTTTGTCCGTCAGCGGAACGTCCGGCAAAGTTACCTTTCCTGTTGTATCCGTGTCGAGCATTTCCGCTATCTCTATCAGCGAGCCTTTGCGCCGTTCGGCCTTCTCCGCCATCTCTCCGTCACGGTAAGCGTCCACCTTGCTGCCCGGCAGTCCCTTGCTTTCGGGCGAGGGCATTTCCGTGTTGAAGCCTCCGTTTCCGCCTCCGGCTCTCGTTCCGTCTTCAGACGGACGGAAAATCAGCCACAGGCTTCCGGCAAACAGCAGCGCCATGAGCGGATATACTACCCATTTGGAAAGTCCGCGCCTATGTCTTTCAGGCGTGTTTCCGTCAGTCCGCGGTTTCACCTTCAGGCGTTCCGCCATCTTCATTATGTCCATTTCCGTAAAGTTCGATGTATTTCCCGTTAGTCTTTCCGTATTTTATCTCCATAGGTTCGATGTGCCTTATCCTCATCTTTTCTCCGCCGTTCTTGCCGAAATCCACCAGCGCATATACCGTGACGTAGACGCAACAGGCCAAGAACGGCACGCTGAAAGCCAGCACCGCAGCCAGCCTCTGCCTCGGCGTAAGCCGCCGGCAGCGCAGCCAAAGGCCGCACTTAAGTTTCCTTGAAAGTGTAATTATCCTTTTCATCTTTCCGTTGTCATTATGTCCTTGTTCTCAAGTATCGCAAGATGTTCGATTATAAAGCCGTTGGGGTTGCCGTCGGAGCGTCCCGTGTTGCGCAGCGAACAGCTTGTGACAAGCGAGCGTTCGGTAACGTTGCTCTGGCGTATGATTATGAGCCGTGCGTATGTCACGGCCTTGTAGGGATGGCGCGAGAAGTCGCACACCACGCTGTCCACGCGCACCGTCTGGTTGACGTTGCCCGATATTACGCGGTTGTAGTAGCCCTTTTCGGCGAAGTCGGCGTAGTAGTGGTACGCGCCCTTGTCCGCAAGGAGCAGCGCGCGGTTGATGTTCGCCTCGATGGCCTCCTTCTGCGGCGACAGCCCGAAGAACAGCTCGTGGAAACGCCTTACGTGTTCGCGCGCCTCTGCGGGACGGTTCTGCGAGAGGTCCTGCGACAGTGCGAGCATGAGCGACTTGCCTCCGTCGAGCACGTAGATTTTCTCGCGCTGCTTCTCGGCGAAGCGGAACGCACCCCAGAGGGCGAAGCCCGTAACCAATGTGCAGCAGCATACGAAAGCCACAAGCATGGCCCTGATGCGGCGGAAGCCGCTCTCGATGTTTGTAAGTGACTTGAATTCCATTGTCTTTCGTCATTTCATGTTTCTTGTCTTCATTACTTTCCGCGCAGCCTACCGCCGACGTTGCCGAGCAGCGAACCCGCGCTTCCGGCGGCGAGTCCTCCGCCCTTGACGGCGCTGCGGTTGATGTTGCGGCTGTAGTTGCCCGCGCCTCCGGCCTGAACTATCCAGTTCGCCACGGTCGGGACGGTGAAGTAGCCTATTATGCCGATGAGCATGAACACGATGTACACGCTGTTGGAGTTGTCGATTGAATACTCCGGGTTGCTTTGCAGCTCGGCAATGTCATTTTGCAACATGAGCACTTGGATTTTCGCAAGCATACAACTGAACAGGTCGCTCACGGGCAGCCACAGGTAGACGGAGATATAGCGCGCGAACCATTGGGTGAGGGTCGAGTGGAAACCGTCCCACACGCTGAAGGCGAAGGCCAGCGGCCCGAGGATTGAAAGCACGACGAGGAAAAACGTCCTCACGGTGTCGATGAGCAGCGAGGCGGCCGCGAAGAGCAGCTCCAACAGGCTGCGGAAGGCGTCGCGGATTTTCTTCTCCATGTTGTACATCCCCACTTCGACGTACATCCCGAGCCTCGTGGCCATGTCGCCGGGCGTCCATCCAAGCTCGTCGAGCTGGCGGTCGAACTCCTCGTCGCTGACGAGGAAGGCCGTCTCGGGGCTTCGCATCATGGCCTCGCGCTCCAGCTCGTCCTTCTGCGCGCGGTAACGCTCCATGTCCAAGGTCTGTTCCTCCACCATGCTATGCGTGCCCTGGACTATCAGGCCGAGTCCCTCGTTGAGCGTGCCCAGCACCAGCGTGGGGAACAGCAGTATGCAGATGCCTATGGCGAAGGGGCGCAACAGCGGGTAGACGTCTATCGGCTCCGCCCTCGCCAGCGACTGCCACACCCTCGACGCGACGTAGAACAGCGCGCCGAGGCCGGCAAGCCCCTTTCCGACGCCGAGCATGTCCTCGCAGAGCGGCATCATCCCGTCGTACAGGCCCTCCAGCACGGTGTGGAGGTTTGTGAAGTCTATTGCTAGCAGCAGTTCCATAGGCTACCAGTATCTTGACGCCGCGTCGCCGTAAAGGCGCATCACCCGGTCGGTGTCGGCCTTCTTCCTCGCGCGCAGGAAGCTCACGGCGATGTTCTTGTTCGTATAATACCCCACGAGGTTGCGGTAGCGGCGCATGCTGCGGTGGCAGGCGTCAACCACGTCCATGCGGTCCTTGTCGGTCATTGATAACGTACTGACGTTGATTACCTGCCTCAAGTCCTGCAGTACGCCGTTGCTCTCCTGCATCAGCTTGGCGTAGCCCGTGGCTATTACGTCAAGCTCCTTGGCGGAGAAGCTGGCGTCGCCGAGCATCTTGCGGAAGTTTGTCACGTAGATTTCGGACACCTCGCCGACCATCAGCAGCACCTCCTGCACCTTGCGAGCGTCGCGGACGAGGTTGTTGACGCTCTTCAGCGCGTCGTAGTAACGCTTGGCCTGCTCGTAAATCTTGACCGTTTCGGCGAAGTTCTGCGCCGTGTTCACGGCGGTCTTCGACGTGTGGGCGATGTTGTCGGACATGTTTATTATGCCCTGTGCAAGGTTACCGGGGTCCGACACGACCCACTGCGCGCTTGCCTGTGCGAGGCAGAGCGTGGAAGCGGCGGCAAACATTAGAATCCTTTTCCTCATTGCACTGCCTCCTTCCTGATATAGTCGCCGTATGGCGGGAACGTCAGCACGTCCGTATTTTCGTTGTATGATACGCCAATGCGGTAGCCCGTGTCGATGAACATGTTGCCGCCGTCCTCCATGAGTACGAACGTCTGCGGCTTCAGCTTGCGCTGCCTGCCGCCCTTCGACATAAGCGTCACCTTGTGGGTGCCGTCGTCATTGCGGATTATCACGTCTGGCCTCCCCTCCGTGCTTTCCCAATGTCCGCACATACGTTCCATGTCCGTTTGCGGCCCAGTCGTGCAACCTTGCAGCGCCAATGCCGCAACGGCTGCGGCAAAAACCGCCTTGAACCGTTTTCTTTTCATAGTCTTGGATTGTCTTTTCATTTTTCCTTTGTTTTTGGTTTCATATGTTGTTGAATTTTCGTTTAGCCTCGCGCCTTTGCGCGGCCAGCCGCCTGACGGCCTGTTCAATGTCGCCGCCGAGTTCGCCGGCGAGGCGCATAAGCTCCGTCTTTTCCGTTTCCTCCGTCGTGTAGACCAGGTATTCCTCGTCGCTCACCTCGGTGGCGTAGACGGCCGAATACGTGCCACCGAGTCCAATCCACACCTCGCGGTAGGGTGCGCCGGGACGGTTGGCCTGGTTGATCGAGAGTATCTGGTCCTTCTCCTTGTCGCTCAGCCCGAGCAGATTCTGTATGTTGGAGAACTTGTTGAGGTACTTCCTCTGGTCCAGGAGAATCTTGCAGTCGGAGTTGTTGATGATGGCCTCCTTGACAATCGGTGACGATATGATGTCGTCCACCTCCTGCGTCACCACCACCGCCTCGCCGAAATACTTGCGCACCGTCTTGAACAGGTAGAGTATGTAACCGCTCATGTTGGCCGACATGAGGGCCTTCCAGCACTCCTCTATGAGTATCATCTTGCGCACTCCATTAAGGCGGCGCATCTTGGCGACGAACGTCTCCATGATGACGAGCGTCACGACGGGCAGCAACACCTTGTTGTTCGAGATGTTGTCAAGCTCGAAGACGACGAAGCGCTTTGACGAAAGGTCCAGTCCCTTGTCGGAGTTTAGCAGGAAGTCGTAGTCGCCGCCACGATAGAAAGGCTCGAGCACGTTGAGGAAACCGTCAATGTCAAAGTCCTTCTCGCGCACGTTCTTTTTCCTTATCACGTCCCTGTACTCATCGCGCACGAACTCGTAGAAACCGTTGAAGTCGCCAGTCTGCGAGTTTTCCGTTATCCTGCGGATATAGGCGTTGACTGCTCCTGACAGCGCGACCTCTTCCGAACGCCTCGGCGGCTCGTCCTCGCGCTTCCACAAGGTGAGGATAAGAGTCTTTATGCTTTCGCGCTTTTCCACGTCGAACTCGCCGGTGTCGGTGTAGAACGGATTGAACGAAACCGGGTCGTCCTCCTTGTAGGTCACGTA
This sequence comes from uncultured Prevotella sp., assembly GCA_900554545.1. Taxonomy (GTDB): domain Bacteria; phylum Bacteroidota; class Bacteroidia; order Bacteroidales; family Bacteroidaceae; genus Prevotella. Next base: position 5,985 of record USHW01000065.1, read on the forward strand.
TATGCCGTCATCGCCGCGCGTCCTTGCGTTTATAAGGCTGCAAAGCCCTTGGTAGCTGTTGCCCGTATCCACGAGCAGCACGTGCGCGCCCTGCTCGTAGTAGTTGCGCACGAGGTGGTTGGTAAAGAACGACTTGCCGCTGCCCGACGGGCCGAGCACGAACTTGTTTCGGTTCGTGGTTATGCCGCGCCGCATCGGCTCGTCGCTGATGTCAACGTGTACGGGCACTCCGCTGCAGCGGTCGGAAAGGCGTATTCCGAACGGGCTGGGCGAGCTGCGGTAGTTCGTCTCGGCCGTGAAGAGGCATACGGCCTGCTCCAAAAATGTGTGGAAGCTCTCCTCCGCCGGGAAATCGGCGGCGTTGCCGGGTATGCCCGCCCAGAATAGCGTGGGGCCGTCGACGGTGTTGTGCCTCGGCGTGCATCCCATCTGCGCGAGCTGTCCTGCGGTGTCGTTGCCCGCCGTGCGAAGCTCTGCCTTGTCCTCCGCCCACGCCATCACGTTGCAGTGGCAGCGCACGGGCATGAAGCCTTTTGCGTGGGCCTCGTCGAGGAACATCTCCGTCCATTCGCGGTTCACGGCGTTGGCGCGGCTGTAGCGCGAAAGCGACAGCAGGTTGCGCGACGTGCGCTCCATCGCCTGCAGCGTTTCCCTTGCGTCGTCGATGAATATGTACTGGGAATAGACGTGGTTGCAGGAAAGCAGGAGGCCGACGGGCGAGGCGAATGACAGGCGGCAGTCGCTGCGGTCGGTCGACATTCGTCCGTATTGTATGTCGGTTGCCACCGTGCTAGGCAGGACGTCGGCCGAGGACAGGGTGTAGAAGCTTATCCGCCTGTCGCCGACGCGCATGGCGGCCGGGTCGAGGCGTATGTCCTCAAGCACGGCTGTGCCCCTTTCGTCTGCAAGGGACAGGTAGCGTTCTATTATCCCCTGACGTTCGGCCGTGCCGACGATTTCCTCCTTTCCGAGCCTGCACAGGGACACGTGCCCTGAATCGTTCACTATGCGCTCGAACTGCTCCACGGCCTCGATGAACCGCGCCGCCGTCTCCTTGTCGGTGACTTCCTTCGGCAGGATGCGGTTGCGGCACAGCGTGCTGAAATCGCTCCTTCCGCGGTTGCGTTCCCTTGTCGTCTTCGTCAGGAAAAGATAGCAACGGTGGTTGAGGTAAGGCCGCTCGTTGAAGTGGTGTTCGTAGCTCCTCGACAAAAAGCCTTCCTTGCAGTAGTCAGCCCTATACGTTTCCTTCGTGAACCAGTCCTGCTTACACACCACGGAATGTTCCGGCAGGACTTTTATTGCCTTCACCCACGAGGAGTGCACGGCTTCGTACTCTTCCGCTGTGACGGTGAAAATCTCCGGCAGCGCCACCTCAAAGGCTACCGTTATGTCCGCGTCCTTGCTGACGATGCATCCGTCTTCAACGGCAAGGATTGGGAACTTGCGCTCGAGTGTGTCGGCTTTCATAACATTCCTCATGGCGTCCTCCTTTCCTGCACCATGCAGAGTATCCTCTTGCGGCTTATAAGGTAGCGCGGATGGTGGCTGCGTGCCAGCCTCTTAATGAGTCCGTACTCGCCGAATCTCGCGTTCATACGGAACACGACATATGCAAAAACACTTCCTGCAATCAAGCCGTATGCCACGCACGCCCACGGCGACGCACCGATGAAGTACAGCAGGATGACTGACAGTAGTACGGCTGCGAGTCCGACGGCAAGGACGAACAGGTACATCGTGGTAAGCCCCTTGAACTCCACGCCCTTGCCGGCTCCCTTGTTAACTGTGTACTCCATCGGCTTAAAGGAAGAATGAACGGAGGATTGTCGCTGCAACGATGAGGAAGATGCAGGCGAAGAACCACGAGGCGGCTGTCTTCGACGTGTCGGGGTCGCCGCTTGAGAACTTGCTGTAGGTCTTTATGCCGCCTACAAGGCCGAGTACGGCACCGATGGCGTAGCACAGCTTTGTCGCCGGGTCGAAGTACGAGGTCATAAGGCTGGTTGCTTCGTTTATGCCGGCCAACCCCTGGCCTTGGGCGAAGACAGTAGCCACTGCGGCAGCAATAAATAATGACAGGATGAATCTTTTTCTCATTGTCAGGTCTTTTTGGTGAAACATCTCTTTTCTTTAACTCGGCGGCAAAGATATAGAGGATGCTTCCTTGCAAAAAGTTCATGACCTAACGTGGCTATACATGGCATGATATGTCTGGATATCATATGGTGGACTTTAAATTGCAGAAATAGCAATAAATATATAGAGTATTATTACATTCAGTAAATCATTCTATGATAATAATGAATGTATAGTTTGTAAAAAAAACAGACAACTAAAGATGCACATAAACTTATATAAGTAACATTTTCTGGAATAATCAAGGAATAGTCTTTGATAAAATATTTTTTTAAGATACTCAGAATGTTTTATCTTATTAAATCCTTTAATGAGAGAATGAAGATTAACAAATAACTAGTATTAACTAACGTGAGTTCGGTATAATAATCTTATGCAATAAGTCTACTTTTATCAATGATGTCAATATTGAGTGACGGTTTCTTAGAGAGCAGGTTGTATGCGATAAGCCCTGCAATCAGGTTGGAAGCAAAGCCGTCAATGC
>USHW01000066.1 GCA_900554545.1 uncultured Prevotella sp.
TCATTGATAAAAGCAGGCTTATTGCATAAGATTATTATACCGAACTCACGTTAAAATAACAAACAACCTCATGATAGAAAAGAAAAACACAAATCATCCGTCACCTGTCACATCTGGGCATAGCACATTGATTGACAATTGATTACGATGTGACAGATGAAAAGGTGCAACCGTCATACCCATTTGTCACAGGCAATATCGTGACGGATGTGACGGATGAAGTATCTTCATCTGTCACAGCATATAACGCTGACAATCAGAGTATTACACCCTGACGTGGCAGGTGACGGATGAAACGCATTTTTTTTGTTTTCTGTTATATAAGAAACAGGTTCACCAGCCGTTTTCCGATCTAAATTTATCCGCAGCAAAAGGCCACGTTTTATGCTGCAAAAGGTGGCTTTTTACAATGTAAAAGGTCATCTTTCACCGTCTAAAAGATGACCTTTTAGCTATACGCTGATTTTCAATGTGTACCGTGCCGTAAGCTTTTTCTGCACACGGCAAGCCCTGCTTGCGGATTTTTTTGTACTTTTGCAGAAGTCATAACAGAAGAAAGGAGAAAGAATGCCATTAAGGATACCTGACGGACTGCCTGCCATTGAGGCGCTGAAGAGCGAAAACATATTCGTTATGGACTCGTCACGCGCCCACGCACAGGACATCCGTCCGCTGCGCATAGTAATACTCAACCTCATGCCTCTGAAGATAACGACGGAGACAGACCTGATACGTGTGTTGTCGAACACGCCGCTGCAAATAGACGTTACGTTCATGAAGCTGAAAAGCCACACGCCGAAGAACACTCCGGTGGAGCACATGATGGCATTCTACAAGAGCTTCGACGAGCTGTGCGGAATGAAGTTTGACGGCATGATAGTTACCGGCGCGCCCGTAGAACACCTGCGCTTTGAGGACGTGAACTACTGGCCGGAACTGACTGAGATATTCACATGGGCGCGGACACACGTTTACAGCACGCTCTACATCTGCTGGGCGGCGCAGGCCGGGCTGTACTTCCACTACGGCGTGGAGAAGCGGATGCTTGAAAGAAAGATGTTCGGCGTGTTCCGCCAGTTCATCGAGGAACCGCTGCTGCCCATCTTCCGCGGCTTCGACGACTACTTTTACATGCCGCAGAGCAGACACTCGGAGGTGACCGCAGGCGACATAGCACGGCATAAGGAGCTGCGCATCATCGCCCAGTCGCCCGTAAGCGGCGTGGGCATCTGCATGGCGCGCGAGGGGCGCGAGTTCTTCATCACTGGCCATCTTGAATACACGCGCGACACGCTTGACAAGGAGTACCGCCGCGACATGGGCAAACGTGACGACGTTGACGTACCCGTGAACTACTACCGCGACGACAATCCGCAACTCGGGCCGCTGGTAAGGTGGCGCGCACACGCCAACCTGTTCTTCACCAACTGGCTTAACTACTATGTTTACCAGACAACGCCGTATGATATTGAGAAAATCAAATAAAAGTGAGAAGGTGAGGAGGTGAAAAGGTGAGAAATGAACAATAAAAATTCATTATCACTAAAACATTTGGAAATTTTCTCACCTTTTCACCTTCTCACTTTCTCACCTTTAAAATAGGTTGAACATGCAAACATTGGAACTGCTATCGCCTGCAAAAAATCTTGAGTGCGGCGTTGCTGCCATCGACCACGGAGCCGATGCCGTTTACATAGGTGCGGAAAGCGGAGGGGCACGTGCCGCCGCCGGCAACAGCGTCAGCGACATTGCGGAGCTTTGCCGCTACGCCCACCAGTTCGGCGCGCGCGTGTACGTAACAGTGAACACCATCGTTTACGAAGACGAACTAACAGCCACACGTGAACTTCTACGCAGGCTCGCCGACGCCGGTGTCGATGCCATACTGGCACAGGACATGGCCCTGCTGCAAATGCCACGCTACGGCATGGAGCTGCACGCAAGCACGCAAACCGACAACCGCACGGCGGAAAAGGCGGCGTGGCTCGCGCTCAACGGCTTCAGCCGCGTAGTGCTGGCGCGCGAGCTTTCGCTCGACGACATACGGCGCATCCATCAAGCAGTGCCGTCGGTGCAGTTGGAATGTTTTGTACACGGAGCACTGTGCGTGTCGTATTCAGGACTGTGCTACGCCTCGCAATACTGCTTCAAGCGCAGTGCCAACAGAGGCGAGTGCGCCCAGTTCTGCAGGTTGAAGTTCGACCTTATTGATGCCGACGGCAAAGCCATAGAGCGCGGAAAGCACCTGCTCTCACTCAAAGACATGAGCCGCATGAAATGGATTGAACAGCTGGCCGACGCCGGAGTGACATCATTCAAAATAGAAGGAAGGCTCAAAGACGTTGCATACGTCAAGAACATAACCGCCGCATACAGTGAAGAGCTTGACAAACTCGTGGCCCGGCATCCCGACCGTTACCGCCGCGCGTCGCTCGGACGGTGCAGCTACACGTTCAAGCCCGACATCAACCGCACGTTTAACCGCGGCTACACCGACTACTTCATGCACGAAGCCGGCAGCAGGATATGGTCACCCGGCACGCCGAAAGCCATAGGACAGAGCGTCGGCACGGTAAAAGACGTTGGCGCAGGACACATCACCGTAGCCGGAACAGCGGCGTTTACCAATGGCGACGGGCTGTGTTTCTTCAACGGAAAAGAGCTGTGCGGCTTCCGTGTGAACCGCGCCGAGGGAAATAATATATATCCATTAAGCATTCCACAGGGACTGTGCAAAGGCATGGAGCTGTTCAGGAACCACGACAAGGCTTTTGAAACACTGCTTGCCAAACCTTCAGCCAAGCGCAAGATAGCCGTAAGCATAAACATTGAGGAGACTGCCGACGGACTGAAAGCCGTTTTCACAGCCGAAGACGGGACACGGGTGGAAGTGGAAGAGCTGATTGATGCGCAACAGGCGGAGAAGCCGCAAAAGGAATATATGCGCCGCCAGATGGAGCGGCTCGGCAACACTCCGTTTGAATGTACGGCGTTCTCAACCGTGCCCGAAGAGCCTCACCGCTTCGTTCCGGCCAGCATATTGGCCGGAATACGCCGACAGGCCGCCGACAAGCTGCAACAAGCAATAAGCGAAAAAGACCGCTCGTACAAACCGCAGAACGACACGTCGGAACTTGAAAAGATTGCACGCAACGAATATCCTGCCGCAACGCAGTACAATTACAACATAGCAAACAGCGAGGCGCGGCAGCTATACCGCAACGAAGGAACGACTATCGACACTCCGGCCTTCGAACTTCAGAAGCCGCAAAGGCCGCAGATAATGCAATGCCGACACTGCCTGCGACGCGCATTGGGCCACTGCCTGCGCCACGGAGGCACTCCACCGCAATGGCGCGAACCGCTCAGGCTGCGCATGGACGACGGCAGGACGTTCAGCGTGGAGTTTGACTGCAAGCAATGCCAAATGAACATATACGCCGACTGAAATGAACACTACACACAAAAAAAACAGCCTGCTCGCCACCGCAACCATACTCGCCATAATGGCCGTGACCGTGCTTTCAAGCTGCCACGGCTATCAGCGCAATAGTGCATGGGCACAATACATGGCCGCCGACACCGCCACCGCCGACTCTAATACCATACGCAGGCATTACGGACAGAGCTACAACTTCGTGGTGAAGGCCGACTCCATAATCATGGTAAAACAGCAGCCGGAAGAGGTTTTGACACGCATGCACACCGACACGCTGGCCGTCTACGAAGGCAACCACGTAGCCGTGGCCGAGATACGCATACTGCCCAACGACAGCGTGGACAGCGTATGGGTGCAGATAGCACGCGACCAGCAAACCATCGGATGGCTGCACGAGCAGACCCTGCTCTCGTCAGTTGTGCCCGACGACCCCATATCACAGTTCATAAAGACATTCTCCGACGTACACCTTGTAATGTTCCTGACGGTAATCTGCGTCATTGCCGTTGTCTACCTGCTGCGCACCGCCACAAAACGGAAAGCACACATAGTGCACCTTAACGACATACCCACCCTCTACCCCACACTGCTGGCACTCACCGTGGCCGCCGGAGCTGTGGTGTACGCCAGCCTGCGGCTGTTTGCCGACGACATCTGGGAGCATTTCTACTACCACCCGACGCTCAATCCGCTCATCGTACCGCCGGCATTAGGCGTGTTCCTTGCGTGCGTATGGGCTATGGTAATAATTGCGCTTGCCGCCATCGACGTAGTGCGCAACATCCTGCCGCCTGCCGACGCGCTGCTTTACCTTTGCGGCCTGGCCGCCGTATGCGCGATGAACTACATCGTATTCACCTTTGCCACCTTATATTACATCGGCTACCCGCTGTTCATCGCCTACGCCGTGTACGCCGTGTGGACATATTTCAAGCGGTTTGGCACGCTGTATAAAAATACACATAAATGATGATTGCACGGCTCGCCGATTGTCACTACCTTTGCAGGCATTAAACCAAAAAGCCCGTATCAGGATAATGACAACAACCATCATAATTGCCATGGCCGTATGCACGGCCGCCGCACACACGACTAACGAATACGGAAGTGCTGCCGCAGAACCTACAAACATAAGCAAAGCCGCCGCAGACACATCACGCGTTTACGACCTCGACGAGGTCATAATAGTATCACAACCCAAGGAAGTTGCACGCCTAAGGCAACAGCCGTTAAGTTCGACGGTGTTCACCGGAGGCGACCTTAACCGCCTCGGCATAAACAGTCTGTCGGCACTAAGCTCATACGTACCGTCGTTCTCCATGCCGGCCTACGGCTCGCGGCTTACCGCCTCGGCATACGTCCGCGGCATAGGGTCGAGGGTTGACAATCCCGCCGTTGGCATTTACAGTGACGGCATACCGCTCGTCAACAAATGCTCATACAACTTCCACACTTACCAAATGGACCGCATCGACGTTCTTCGCGGCCCACAAGGTACGCTGTACGGCATGAACTCGGAAGGCGGCATTGTCCGCCTTTACTCCAAAGACCCGATGAAATACTACGGAACGGACATCGTGCTCTCGCTCGGAAGCCACCTGTACAGGAACATTGAGCTTGCACACTACCACCGTCCGAGCGACAAGCTGGCATTCTCTGTGGCAGCATTCTACAACGGACAAAACGGATTTCTCCGCAATTCAACCACAGGCAGGCGCGCCGACAACTACGATGAGGCCGGAGCAAAGGCCCGACTTGTTTACCAACCCAACACAAAATTCACAGCAAACATCGTAGCCGACTACCAATATACCTCGCAAAACGCATTCGCATACGGCGAACTCGACACAAGCACCGGACACATATCATCCCCCTCCGGCAACCGTCCGAACACTTACCGGCGCAACATGCTCAATACGGGAGTAGGCCTTACATACCGCCTTGACGGACTACAGGTGAACTCGCAGACAAGCTACCAGTTCCTGCGCGACAACATGGCAATGGACCAAGACTATCTTCCACTCGACCTGATGCACCTGTCACAACGCCAGACCCTCAACGCCCTGACGCAAGAGCTGTCGATAAAGAGCAACACCGATGAGGCATGGCAACACACCAGCGGCCTGTATGCATCACACCAATGGCTGCGCACCGAAGCCCCGGTATCGTTTGACACCGACTTCACCGACAAAATCGCATCAGGCATACAGTCAGCCATGTATTCAGCCATACACACCGCAATGGCGGAGCAGATGGCCGCAGCAGGCATGCCGCAGCAAATAGCCGACCAGATGGCCGCCTCTGCAATAGAACAGGCAGGCGGAATATCGGCAGGCGTACAGATGCAGGTGCCGGGACTGTTTCACACCCCACAGCTGAACATTGGCATCTTCCACGAGTCGAACATACGCCTGTTGCCACGCCTGACGGCCACCGTCGGACTGCGATACGACTACAGCCGCGTAGCCGTTGAATACGATACACGCGCGGCAATGACCGTATCGGCCAACGTAATGGGAGCAGCGGCCGAAAACACCCTGTCGTCGAAACTCAACGGCAAAAGCCACAACTCGTACAGCCAGCTGTTGCCGAAAATCGGACTTACAGCCACATTGTCAGACAACGGCAGCAACATATACGCCACTGTAAGCAAGGGATACCGCGCCGGAGGATTCAACATCCAGATGTTCTCAGACATACTCCAATCAGAACTTACGGCAAATTCGGCACAGGCAATGAAAGGCAGCTATGACATTCCCCACACTGCCGACGACTACAAGAAAGTGAACAGCACCATATCATACAAGCCCGAAGAGAGCTGGAACTACGAACTCGGCGCACACCTGAACCTGCCGGGCTGGGCAATGCAGGCCGACTTCGCCGCATATTACATGCAGGTGCGCAACCAGCAGCTATCAGTAATGGCCGACGCATACGGCTTCGGACGGATGATGGTAAACGCAGGACGCAGCCGCAGCTTGGGAATTGAAGCGGCGCTGCGCGGAAGCCTTGCAGACAACCGCCTGCAATGGGGAGTGACATACGCGCTGACCAACGCCGAGTTTACCGAATATTCCGAAACCGCCGAGGACGGCTCACACATCGACTATAAAGGCAACTCCGTTCCCTTCGTTCCCCACCACACGCTTTCTGCACGGTGCGACCTGCGCCTGCCGTTCGGCTCGTCACGCAAGCTTGCAGCACTCTTCGGCGCGGACATGACGGCGCAAGGCAGCACCTACTGGAACGCCGCCAACACCGAGAGCCAGCCACTGTACGCCATCCTCAACCTGCATCTCGGACTGCAATACGCCGACACCTCCATACGCCTATGGTGCCGCAACGCCACCAACACGCACTATGCCACATTCGCGTTCAGCAGCGCTGCCAGCGGCAACGACGCATGGTTTGCACAACGTGGCAACCCAATACAATTCGGCATTGACCTCCGCCTCAACATACAATAACAAACAACGCTTTGCAAAAGGCCGTCTTTTAGCTCCTAAAAGGCGGCCTTTTGCCGTATAAAAGACGGTCTTTCGGAATGCAAAAGGCCATCAAACGGAAAACGTCCGGCATCCCCAGCTACAAAGAACTGCAATAACGGCACCCCTGCATCACTACCGAAGCCATGTTATTCAGCCATTAATTTGGCAAATTCAAAATAAAAGTGTAATATTGCAAGCTGAAAATTCGACAAACAGTCCACCCCCAAAGCCCGTCCCGTAAAAAACGAAACAGATACAGCCGAAAAGCTGCCGGGGCAAAGCCGTTCGGGGGAAACAGGCAAACACAACGTTTCAACAAAAGCAAAACATGAAAAGAAGATTTATCCTGACAATGGCGTTGGCATGCAGCATGACGGCAGTTACAGCGCAAGTGACAATAAAAGACGCATTATGCAGCATGCCCGAAACAATCATACCATATATTGGCGAAGAACAACGCGAGGAGATTTGCAAGTTCACCAACGAGACAGACACCATTAAGATAAAAAACGAACTTAACGGCTTTACCGAAGTCAACCTGTCGGGAACCGATTTCGCCAGGATAAAATTGAACGAAAGCGCAACCCTGCAAATCAAACTGTTGCCAGTAAACGATACGGCACAAGTTATCTGCATGGTAAAAACAATGACGGCACCAATATCGGAAAGCGACGTGAAATTTTATTCAACCGGCTGGTCACTGATAGACAACAACTTCGGACTGCCACAATTTTCAGATGCGGAAAACCTGACCGCAACCTTTACACAACGGCCCGACACCATGCCGGCAAACAAGTTTGAAGAACTGCTCGGATATTTCGAACCGGCGACAGTCTATGCCGACATAAGTCCAAAAGAAAATGTCATAACGTATAAACTTGGCATCCCGTTGGCTTCCAAAACAGAAAAAGACGAGCTAAGAGCAATAATTAAGCCAAAATCCTATAAATGGGCAGGGGCCAACTTTAAAAAATATTAATGACAGCACATTTTCTTGCATAATATTTTGCATGATTGAAAATAATCCATACCTTTGCACTGTGTTTTTCATGGTATTAGATTATTAAGATTAATAAAAAGATTGGTTGTCGTGAGACAACCTCTTTTTGTTTTAAAGCCCTGCATCTTTTTTACCATATCTGACGAACGCCCCTTACATCGTTCCGGCCGTGGTTCCGACTGATTATAATAAGGTGGAAACACATGATAACGCACTCAAAAAGGACAAAAGATAAATTTTATAAAAAATATTGTCGCAAAAAATTTGCAGGAACAAAAAAAATGCTTACCTTTGCAACCGCATTTGAGCGATAATGCTTCGGTACAATAAACCGGAAAGGAAGTTTGGGTGAGTGGCTGAAACCAGC
>USHW01000067.1 GCA_900554545.1 uncultured Prevotella sp.
TCGTATATGTTGTTGTGGCTTATCGAGCGGCGGTCGGCCTCAGAGTGGACGAAATGGCGCACGGCGTAGCGTCCCTTGGTGGGAGTGAGCACGTAAAGGCCGTCGCCCTTGGTGCCAATCCATATCTGTCCGTCGCGTCGGCAGTGGATGGCATAGACGCCGCTCGGCGAGAATACCGTCGGCGTAAGGCTCAAAGTGCCGTCAGTGCGGACATATTTCGGTGCGCCGCCGCTGGCCGGATGCACCGTGAGATGTCCTCCCACGGAGCCTGTCCACACGTTACCGTGGCCGTCGGGCATTACCGAACGTGTGTCGTCGCCGGGCAATGTCCGTGTGAACTTGAACCTGTGGAACTTGAAAGAGACAAGAGTTAGGTTGTGGTCGCCCGTTAGCCACAGGTTGCCTTGCCTGTCGCCGGTGTACTTCACGATGCTTATTACGGGCATCCTCATGCCCGAATGGCCGTTGAGGTTGTACGGAACAAGCGTCCGGCTGTCCTCGTCGAAGTAGGAGAAGGTGCCGTCCGTGGGCACGAGCCACACCGTATGGTTGCCGTCTTCGTGCATAACGGGCAGGCGCGAGGATGTTCCGTAGAGTCCGGGAGACTGTGTTTTGAGGTGGGTTACGCTGTGTCCGTCGGCGTCGATGAGGCTCACTCCGGGTGCGTCTGTGAATGTCCAGATGCGGTGGCGGCTGTCGGTGAAGATGGCCCGGACGCCCTCCGGCTGTCCGGCAGGTGCTATGCTGACCGTCCACGAGCGTCCGGTGCGCGTGTTGTACATGGCTACTCCCTTGTCGGTGGCTATCGCTATTACACCGTTTCCTACGTTCTTGATGTTGCTTATCGCTCCCGGCGAGCCGTCAAGGCGTATCTTTGCCACCAGTCCGGGCGACTTCTCGGAATACCGGGCGAGGATTCCGCCGCGCGTGGCGAAGTAGAGTTGCCCCTCGGTTTCGCACATGTATTCAAACGGATAATCAAGTGTCGTGCAGCTGCCGTAAAGCGTTACGCCGTCGCCGGAGAACAGCCATTCGCGCCCTTTGCTGTCTGTCAGCACCTTGCGTATGTGTCCATGGTGGCGCATACGGCGCGTGTCAACCAGCGTTATGCCTCCGCCCTGTTTCACCTTGGCCTCGTCTATGTGGAAGTTTAAGTTGCCGTTGCCAAGCAGCCACGCGCTGCCGTTGCCGAGGGAGACGATGTTCCGGGTGCGGAAACCACCCGGAACGGCCTTCCGTAGCAGTCTGTCGATGGGTATGTAAGAATACGTGGAGCGGCTGAAAAGGTAAGTGCTGCCGTCGTAAAGCGAGAGCCAGATGTCGCCCTGGGAGTTCGGACGCATCAGCTTTATCCTGTTGGACGTGAGCACCTGGCCCGCTCCCGGCGTGTCGCGGAACTTGCTGAAGCCGTAGCCGTCATAGCTGCAAAGGCCGTTCCACGTGCTCACCCACATGATGCCGTCGGCCGACTGGCTGAACTCCGAGACGTTGTTGGCGGCAAGACCGTCGGTTATCGTGAACGTGCGTACGCGGCAATAGGGCTGCGAGCCGGCAGCCGCAGCCATCAGCATGGCGGCAGCGCACAACACGCTTCGCATTGCGGAATGGATGAAATGCGTGGTTTTCATAAGTAGTTTTGTTTCTTGCAGGCCGCACTCCCACCTGCTCTTTCCAGTCAGCTTGTCAGCTTGTCCTTCGCCCTTGCCAACTGAAAGCTACGATTTCCGGTAAGATACGGGTGACATCCCGACGTGTTCCTTGAAGTACTTGCCGAGGAACGACTGGTTGGGGAAGTTCATCTCCTTAGCTATCTCCTTAACGCTCTTCGTGGTGTTGCGCAGCAGGGCGCGCAGCTCCATGGTGACATAGTTCTCAATCCACTCGTTGGGCGAGCGCCGGCTGACGGTCTTCACCGTTTCCGACAGGTACTTCGGCGATATGCACATCTGCTCTCCGTACCATCCTACGCGCCTCTCCGTCTTGTAGTTCTGCTCGACAAGGCGTATGAAGTCGGCGAAGATTTTTTCAGCCCTCATCTGCTTTTCGCCCTGGCAGCCTGACAGTCTGCGTATGGCGTTGCACAGCTCGCAGACCATGGCCGATGTGAGGTGGAGCACCACCTGGCGGCGAAGCTCGTTCTCCGTGTCGGCCACCTTGGCCTTCACGAGCCTGTAATATTCAAGCATACACTCCCTTTCGTGGGGCGTGAGGCGCAGCACCGGGTGGCTGCGCGAGAAGATTATGAGCGACGACAGCTCGTGTATGTCCTTGAGTACGTTCTGGAAAAAGCTTGGCGACATCATCAGCCCGACGCACTGCTGGTGCGGGCCTATCGAGAAATTGTCAACCACTTGGCCGTCGTGTATGATGAGCACGTCGTCAGGCCCTACGTTGTGCTCTACCGTGTTGGCCGTGTATTTCGACAGTCCCTCAAGGCACAGGGCCACGATGATGTTGCTTGTGCGTTTCGGCTCGGAGTGCATTGGGAAGCTGTCAAGGTTGTCGAAGAGCAGCAAGTCGCTGTCAAGTATGGCCGAGCCTGTAAGCTTGGCCAACTCTGTCAGCGGCATTGTCGGTAGTTCCATATTACGTGTATTTGTCGGTTTTGGCGGCAAAAATAGTAAATTAATCCGTTAGCTCCAACTCTTATCGTGCAAAATACTTTTTTCATGGAAATAAAGCGGGTCTGCGAAAGGCCGTCTTTCGGCTTGTGAAAGGCCGTGGATTGCACGCTAAAATGCCGTGTTTTGCCATGCAAAACACGGCATTTTGCATGGCCTCGCGCATCTTCCTGTGTTACAGCCGGTTACGCTGCCGGCCGTTGTTGCTGGCGGAAGGCGCGAAAAAAACATCCGGGCAAGGAGCGGAGTCCTTGCCCGGATGGATGTATGACGTATTCGTGCGGCGTGTCAGAGTTTCTGCTTCACCTCTATTTCGGTGAATGTCTCGAGGATGTCGCCTACCTGTATGTCGTTGAAGTTGACGATGCTGATACCGCACTCGAAGTTCACGCCCACTTCCTTCACGTCGTCCTTGAAACGCTTGAGGGCGTTGATTTCGCCGGTGTGTACCACGATGCCGTCGCGCACTACGCGCACCTTGTCCGAGCGGTGCACCTTGCCTTCGGTGACGTATGCGCCGGCCACGGTGCCCACTTTCGATATGTGGTAGACCTCGCGCACCTCGACCTGGCCTGTGACAACCTCTTTGACAACCTTGTCGAGCATTCCTTCCATGGCCGACTTGACGTCTTCGATGGCGTCGTAGATGACAGAGTAGGTGTTGATTTCAACGCCTTCTTGCTCGGCCAGCTTGCGTGCCGCGCCAGAGGGACGCACCTGGAAGCCGACGATGATGGCGTCTGACGCGTCGGCCAGCGACACGTCGCTTTCTGAAATCTGGCCCACGGCCTTGTATATGACGTTGACCTTGATTTTCTCCGTCGAGAGCTTGATGAACGAGTCGCTCAGAGCCTCGATACTTCCGTCGGTGTCGCCCTTCACGATTATGTTCAGTTCCTTGAACGAGCCGAGGGCTATTCGGTGGCTGATGTCGCTCAGGGTGAGTCGTTTCTGCGTGCGCAGGCCCTGTTCGCGCTGCAGTTGCAGTCGCTTGTTGGTTATCTCGCGCGCTTCCTGTTCAGTCTCGAGGATGTGGAACGAGTCGCCCGCAGTGGGCGCGCCGTTGAGTCCGAGTATGATTGCCGGCTCCGACGGGCCTGCGTGTTCGATGCGCTGGTTGCGCTCGTTGAACATGGCCTTGATGCGTCCGTAGTTCGTTCCGGCTATCACGATGTCGCCAACGTTCAGCGTACCGTTGCTTACGAGCACCGTGGAAATGTAGCCGCGGCCCTTGTCGAGCGACGACTCTATTATGCTGCCCGTCGCCTTGCGGTTGGGGTTTGCCTTGAGGTCGAGCATCTCGGCTTCGAGGAGCACCTTCTCAAGCAGCTCGTCAACGCCGATGCCTTTCTTCGCGCTGATTTCCTGGCACTGGTATTTGCCGCCCCATTCCTCTACGAGGAGGTTCATGTTGGCAAGGTCTTCGCGTATCTTGTCGGCGTTAGCGCCGGGCTTGTCAATCTTGTTTATGGCGAACACCATCGGCACGTTGGCCGCCTGTGCGTGGGCTATTGCCTCGCGCGTGGTGGGCATCACGCTGTCGTCGGCCGCGATTATGATGATGGCAATGTCGGTAACCTGCGCTCCGCGGGCACGCATTGCGGTGAACGCCTCGTGTCCCGGGGTGTCGAGGAAGGTTATCTTGCGCCCGTCGGCCAGCGTGACGTTGTACGCTCCGATGTGCTGCGTTATGCCTCCTGCCTCGCCGGCTATGACGTTGGTGTTGCGGATATGGTCGAGCAGCGATGTCTTACCGTGGTCTACGTGACCCATGACGGTCACGATGGGGGCGCGCGGCACGAGGTCGTTCTCGTCGTCAGGCTCCTCCGTTATGGCTTCAGACACTTCCGCGCTGACGTATTCCGTCTTGAAGCCGAACTCTTCGGCGACAAGGTTTATAGTCTCGGCGTCGAGGCGCTGGTTGATTGATACCATGATGCCTACGCTCATGCAGGTGCCTATAACCTGGTTCACCGATACGTTCATCATGCTTGCCAGCTCGCTCACCGTCACGAATTCGGTCAGCTTCAGCGTCTTGCTCTCCGCCTTGGCCTCGGCGCGCTGCTCCTTCAGGTGTTCCTGAACGGCCTCGCGCTTCTCCCTGCGGTACTTCGCGCCTTTCTTGTTCTGCCCCTTGCTTGTAAGTCTTGCGAGCGTCTCCTTTACCTGGCGTGCAACGTCCTCCTCGTTCACTTCGAGGGGCTTGTGCCCGCGTTTGCGGTTCTTTTTCTTCGAGCTGCCCTTGTCTGCCGCCGCACCTTGCGTTCCGACAGACTTCGCAGCCTGGTCTATGTTTACGCGCTCCTTGGTGATGCGCGAACGCTTTTTCTTGCCGTCGGCACGTGTCTGTCCGGCTTTTTCCTCGCGTTCCTTGCGGCGTTCCTCCTTCGATTTCTTTTTCGGACGCGTGCTCTGGTTGAGCGAGTCGAGGTCAATCTTTCCGAGGACGTTCACCTTCGGGGCCAGCTTCTTTTCGCTTTTCAGGGTGAATATCTTGCTTTCCGGTTCCGCTTTGGCCTGCTGTGGAGCAATTTCTTTCGGCGTTTCGGCCGGTTTCGGTTCAGCCTTTTGGGGCTTTTCCTCATGCTGTGCGGCGTTGTCTGTGTTTTTCGGCTGCGCGACTTGCGCTCCGCTGTCCTGCGGCTTCTGTTCAGCCACGGGCTTCGGCTCGGCCTTTACCGCCGGCTCTTTCGGCTTTTCGGCCTGCACAGGCTTCGCTTCGGCTGCCGGCTTTGGCGCCGCCGCCTGCTGTGCTGCCGCGTGTGCGGGCTTCTTGCCTATGCTGTCGAGGTCAATCTTGCCCAATACGGTGTATTTCTGTGTCGATACAGGCTTGCCCGTTCCTGACGGTCTGCCTCCTCCCTCCTGGCGTTTTTTCTCTTTGGGATGCTTTGGAAAGAGTTTCTCCGCCTGGCTCCTGACTTCCTTGTCAGACTTGAATTCTTCCACCAAGGCGTTGTACTGGGCGTCGTTGAGCTTGAAGCTCAGGTCGTCCCTGACTTCTCCAAGGTCACTTTTCTTTTTCAGGAATTCAACTGCCGTTTGAAGTCCTATATTCAATTCGCGAATGGCTTTATTTAATCTTATACTCATACTCTATTTAATTAAAAGTGAAAAAGTAAAAAGGTAAAAAAGTAAAACATTGCGCCATATTACCGCTTAATCATCGCTTATTACCTTAGTCTTTACCAAGTCACAATCATTTACATTTATCTTTTACTTTTTTACCATTTTACCTTTTTACTTTTTTACTTTTACTCAAATTCTGCTCTCAGCACTTTCAGTACGTGGTCTACTGTCTCCTCTTCGAGGTCGGCCTTCTCAACGAGCATGTCGCGCGGCGCGTTGAGCACTGCCTTGGCCGTGTCGAGACCGATGCTCTTGATGGCGTCGATAATCCACTGGTCTATCTCGTCTGAGAATTCGTCGAGGTAGATGTCCTCGTCAACCTCGCTTTCGTCAAGCTCGCGGAACACGTCGATGGTGTATTCGGTCAGCATGCTGGCCAGCTTGATGTTCATTCCGCCGCGACCGATTGCGAGCGACACCTCCTCCGGGCGCAGGTAGACTTCGGCCTTGCGGTTCTCCTCGTCGACGTTGATGCTTGATATTTTGGCCGGGCTGAGCGAGCGCTGTATGAAGAGCTTGATGTTCGACGTGTAGTTCACCACGTCGATGTTCTCGTTGCACAGCTCGCGCACGATGCCGTGTACGCGGCTTCCCTTAACGCCGACGCAGGCTCCTACGGGGTCTATGCGGTCGTCATAGCTCTCGACGGCGATTTTCGCGCGTTCTCCGGGCATGCGCGCTATGCGGCGTATGGTGATGAGACCGTCCGCAATTTCGGGCACTTCGGCTTCGAGCAGGCGCTCGAGGAACATGTTGCTTGTGCGCGAAAGTATGATTTTGGGGTTGTTGTTGTCGTTGTTCACCTCCTTGATGACGGCGCGCACCGTCTCGCCCTTGCGGTAGACGTCGTGCGGTATCTGCTCGCTCTTGGGCAGGATAAGTTCGTTGTTCTCGTCGTCAACGAGCAGAACCTCGCGCTTCCACACCTGATATACCTCGGCGCTGATGACCTGTCCCACGCGGTCCTTGTACTTGTTGTACAGGCTGTCGTGCTCGAGTTCGAGTATCTTCGAGGCCAGTGTCTGTCGCAGGTTCAGTATGGCGCGGCGTCCGAACTTGCTGAAGTCCACCTTCTCGCTGACTTCCTCGCCCACCTCATAGTCGGGTTCAATCTTCAGGGCGTCGGCCAACGCTATCTCCTTGTTTTCGTCTTTCACCTCGCCGTCGGCCACAACGGTGCGGTTGCGGTAAATCTCGAAGTCGCCCTTGTCGGGGTTTACAATGACGTCGAAGTTCTCGTCGCTGCCGAAAATCTTTGCTATGACGTTGCGGAAGCTCTCCTCGAGCACGCTCATCAGCGTGGTGCGGTCGATGTTCTTCGTATCCTTGAACTCCTTGAAGGTGTCAATCATGCTTACGGTGTCTTCACCTGTCTTTCTTGTTGCCATATCTGTTTATTATTATTTTCTCATGTAAGCCCCCTCCCGACCTCCCCGAGGGGAGGGGCTTGGATATGTATCGCCTGCAAAAGTCCCGTCTCCTCCCCACGGGGAGGCTGGGTGGGGGCTTTTACTTAAAGCTTATCATGTATTTCGTATATTTCACTTCGTCCATCGAGAACGTCTTGTCCACGTCTTCCATCACGGGGCGCTTCGAGCCTTCCTTCTTGACTTTTTCCTTTACGGTTACGGTAAACTGGCGGCCGTCTACGGCCTTGAGCGTGCCGCGGTGTTTCTTTCCGGCGGCGTCGAGCACCTCCACTTCCTTGCCCACATAGTTCTCGTACTGCTGCGGAACCTTGAAGGGCTGGCCCAGACCGGCGCTTCCCACCTCAAGCTCATAGTCCTCCTCGTCGCGGCTCAGGTGGTCTTCAATGTAGCGGCTTAGCTGCACGCAGTCTTCAATCCACACTCCGTCGGCATGGTCTATTTCAACCACAATCTTGTCGTCGGCGCTGATTTCCACGTCGACAAGGAAATACTCCTTGTCCTTCAGCCACTCTTCTACCAAACTCCTAACTACGTTTTTGTCTATCATAAAAGGGTTATTAAAATAAAATGAGGAGCTTTCGGAAGCCCCTCATTCCACTGAACGGTGCAAAGATAGGAATAATATCGCACACGTGCAAATATTTTCCCGTTTTTTATTAAAAATGTAAAAGAAGGTTGGGGAATTGAGAATGGAGAATGGGGAATTGAGAATTATGATTACCATTGCTAACAGACAACCTCTAAGGTAATCATAATTCTCA
>USHW01000068.1 GCA_900554545.1 uncultured Prevotella sp.
GTTTTACACATTTTTTATTGTTCATAAATGTGTCAACTTTTGCCAGGACAAGACAGACGGCTGCCGCATGCTGGCTGAAAGGCCGCCTTTTACAAGCTGAAAGGCCATCTTTTGCAATGCGGAAGACGGCCTTTCGCCGTTTAAAAGGCGGCCTTTTGCAAGACGGTTTGCCGCATGGCGTGCGGCGATGTCATCCTCATGCCTGTTTCAAGTCAAAATACTGTTACTCCAAGCGGCTGTTTCGCAAATTTTAGCAGATGATGATACTTTTGCCCTGATGCGGAAAAATAGCCGGAAAAATGCGTCCGCGTTTATTTCGTTTTTCATACTTTTGCGCTGCTATCTAAAAGACCTGTAATTTTAATGAAAAGAAAATGTTAAACTGTTTACTAATTCGCTATTTAAGTTTGAGACGTTTTTCCGGCAGCCGTATCCGGAATGTCGTCATGGCGGCCCTGCTTTCCTTGCCGTCGGCTGCAAACACCCGGCATGCGCTTTGCAATCCGTCGCCCACGCCGGAGGCGCAGGATGTGTATGACATACTGTGGAGCGTGTACCGTGAAAAAGCCGTATCGGCCACCGTGGCAAATGTAGACTGGAACATCAGGGAGGCCGAGAACGTGCACGAGTGGACGGGCAAGTGGCCGGTGATGAACGTGTTTGACTTCATAAACTTCCATAACTCAAAGGACGTTGACCCGAAAGGCTGGCTCGACTACAGCGACATCAGCGTGGCTGAAAGCTGGTGGAAAGAAGGCGGGCTGGTAGGCTGCATGTGGCACTGGAACGTGCTTGCCAATGACGGAAAGACGCTTACCTGCACCCCCGGCACGGAGCCTGGGCAGACAAGCTTCGACGTGTCGAAGATTGACGACACGGCTTCTGACGAATACAAGCAGGTAATCAGCGACATTGACCAGATTGCCAAGTACCTCGGCAAGATGCAGCAGGCCGGAATACCCGTGATATGGCGTCCGCTGCACGAGGCCGCCGGCAACACCTACGAGTATGAAGGCGGCCAGGCTTGGTTCTGGTGGGGAGCCAAAGGGGCGGAGCCTTTCAAGAAGCTCTGGCGGCTGATGTACGACCGGCTTGTCAACCACCACAAGCTGAACAACCTCATCTGGGTGTGGACTTCGCAGACTTCGGCCGACGACGGAGTGGCCGACAGCACGTGGTATCCCGGCGACGAATATGTCGATGTGGTAGGCCGCGACAGCTATTACGCCCTGCAATATCCGCTGATGAAGGAGTACAACGCCCTCTCGTCGATGTTCCCCGGCAAGCTCGTGGCCCTGGCCGAATGCGGCAACGGCGACGAAGTGAGGATGTCGCCGTGGAGCAAGATATGGCGGCAAGGCTCGCGCTGGTGCTGGTTCATGACATGGTACGACTATAACTACAACGCCGGGCAGAGCCAGGAGCACAAGTACGCCGGGAAAGACTGGTGGACTGACGCCTTCAACTCCGGCACGGTGCTCGACCGCGACGCCTTCAGGCAGCTGCGCGGCGGCTCGCACAAATATGTTCTCGTTAAAGACAATCAAGTATTATGAAACGCTTTACCATCATACCGTTGCTTCTCGCATGCCTGTTCGCCTTCACGCGGCTCGCGGCTGCGGAGCGCACCATCCTCTTGGGGCCGAAAACCATCGGCGCGGGATGGAAGGACAACATCGTCATCCTGCCGCAGCAGTTCGCCGCTGCGCAGCCGGGCGACGTGCTGACCGTATATGTTGACAACGTGAAGGCCGGCGCGCAGGGCGCGTTCCAAGACCCGGCCGACTGGAAAGCCATAGCCCCCGAATACGCGTACTTCGGCATCTCGGGGCCTTTCCGCTTGAAAATAACCGAAGACATGCTCGCAAAAATAAAGCAGCGCGGACTGGCGCTGGGCGGACACGACTACCGCATACTGCGCGTGACGCACATTCCCGCCGCCGAGATTGTGGAGAAGACAATCTACCGCGGCCCGTCAGTGCTTATGAAAGACGACTGGAGCGCGAGTGCAAGCATACAGAAAGACTGCTTCAAGGACGTGAAAGTGGGCGACGTTCTGCATTTCCATGCAAGCCGCGTTGAGGAAGGTGCGGCCGGCAAGGTGATGGATTTCACGTGGAACGCAATGGAGCCTTCGCTCGACGGAGTGCCCGTTGGGCAAGACGGCTTCACATATCCCGTCAGCGAACAGTCGCAGCTCGTCAAGCTGCAGCTGGCCGGCAGCGACGGCGTAAGCATGCGCGTGGGCGGCAAGGGCTACCGTCTGGACAAGATTTCGGTAATATCCTTTATAGGCACGCGCGACGAAAGCCTTGACGGGGCGCAGCGCGCGCCGCGCGAATACGAGCTGAAGCCGGGCGAACTCTTCCATGGCGAGAAGCTGTTTCCGCAAGACTGGAGCGGCAACATACGCATAACGGCGGAGCCGTTTCAGGACTGTACCGAGAGCGATTGCATCGTGGTGTGCTATGAAAAGATGCAGCCCGGCTGCCAGCCGCAAATATCTTTCCGCGAGAACCGCGGCGACTGGAAGGACATAACGGGGGCGGCGGAGCCTGTATGGTACAAGCTCGACGGCAACGACGTGGTGCTTACGCTCGACGCCGGTGTGCTTGACAAGCTCAAGACCAGGGGAGTGGTGATAACAGGTGTGGGCGCAACCATAACGAAAGCCTACATCCTGCGTATTGGCAACTAACAAACAATTATATAACCTTTTTAATATGTACAGATTGATTTTATGGTGCGCCATGCTGGTGGCATGGTGTACCGGCTTGAACGCGCAGCAGATTGTCAAGGGACAAGTGCTGGACGGTGCAAGCAACAATGAGCCGATGATAGGAGCTACAATCCAAGTGCCTAGCACGAAGACTGCGGCAGTGGCCGACTTTGACGGCAACTTCTCTATCACGATGCCTGGGGGCAAAACCCTGATACAAGTGTCGATGATTGGTTACAAGACACAAGTAATCAACGTTAAAGACAAGACCTCGGTGCAAGTTGTCCTTGAGGCGGAAGCCAACGAGATGGACGAAGTCGTGGTGGTGGGCTACGGTACGATGAAGAAACGTGACCTTAGCGGCTCCATAACGCAAATCAAGGGCGACGAACTCTTGGCCGGAAACTCTACCGACGTGGCCCACGGACTGCAAGGAAAGATTGCCGGAGTGCAGGTAAGCCAGAGCGACGGCTCGCCGGGAGCGGGCGTAAGCATCACCGTGCGCGGTGCAAACTCGTTCACTACAAGCTCGCAGCCGCTTTACATCGTCGATGGTGTGCCTTACGGTACAAGCCCCAACGGCACGCCTACGTCTAGCGCCAACGAGGGCAACAACCAGTTTTCTTCCCCTCTGTCGATGATTAACCCCAACGACATCGAGAAAATCGAGGTGCTCAAGGACGCTTCCGCGACGGCCATCTACGGTTCGCGCGGTGCCAACGGCGTTGTCATCATCACCACGAAGAAAGGCAAGGAAAGCGACGGCGGCAAGCCTACAATCGAGCTTAACGTGAAGCTCGGCTTGCAGACTATCGGCAAACGCGTCGAAGTTCTTGACCCGTACACCTATGCCTTGTACCAGAACGAGCAGTATGCCAACAGCCATTATTATGAGGGAAGCACCGCTGCGTTCCCCTACCGTGGCGAATGGGACTACCCATACGTGAACGGCAACTTTATCTATGACGCCGGAACGTACAACCCAAGCCCTGAAGATTTCCGTAATCCGGGACTGCGTACCGACCAATACGGCAACGTTGACGAGGTGGCTGTGGCCGACTGGCAGGACGAAATCTACCAGACTGCATTCCAGCAGGACTACAACGTGAGCGTAAGCAACGGCAACGACCGCGGCTGGTACAATTTCTCGGGTAACTTCACAAAGCAGGACGGTATAATAAAGAACACCGGTTTCGAGCGGTACGGCATATCAATCAACATCGGACGGCACATAACGAAGTGGCTGGAAATAGGTACAAGCTCGTTCTTTACCAACACAACGACCGACTTCCAGCGTACAGGCTCTGAGAATACGGGTGTAATCCGCTCGGCACTCATATTCCCTCCGACATACGGAGTGCGTACAGAGACAGAACAACTTGACGAACTTAACTGGCTGGCTACAAACCCGGTCAACTACATAAACGGTGCAAAGGACCAGTTGAAGCAGATAAGCTGGTTCTCAAGCAGCTATGTCCAGGTGAAACTCGCGCCATGGCTGACCTTCCGCCAGAACCTCGGTCTCGGCTACAACGACGGCCACCGCAACACGTATTATGACCGCCACACGCAGGAAGGACGTACTCCTAACAACGGCTTGGGCGGAAAGTCCACGAGCATCTGGAAGAGCCTGACGGCGGAAAGCATCCTTACGTTCGACAAACGCTGGGGAGTGCATGCGCTGAACGTTGTGGCTGGTATGACGTTTGAGAAGGGAACGGGTGAGAATACGGCTATGTCGGCCACCAACTTCCCCACGGACTACACGCAGGACAACGACATGAGCCTTGCCCTCGACCGTGCTACGATAAGCAGCAGCACAACCGAACAGGCGCTCGAGTCATTCCTCGGACGTGTCAACTACACGCTGCTCGACAGGTATATCTTCACCGCCAGCGTCCGTACTGACGGCAGTTCGAGCTTCGCAAAGAACAACAAATGGGCTACGTTCCTTTCGGGAGCCTTCGCATGGAGGGCCAGTGAGGAGAAGTTCATACAAGACCTCAACATCTTCTCGAACCTCAAATTCCGCTTGAGTTTCGGTCAGACGGGTAACCAGGCCATAGGAGCTTACCGCACGTTGAACGTTCTCAACGCCGCAAACTATCCGTTCAACGGCTCGCTTGAGAGCGGAATGTCGATGATTGACTGGCGAGGACCGACCAATCCCGACCTGAAATGGGAAACAACCGACCAGTTCAACGCCGGTATCGACATGGGATTTCTCGACAACAGGCTGCAGTTCACTGTTGACTATTACTACAAGAAAACGCGCGACTTGCTGCAGAACGTCACCATACCGGGCAGCTCCGGCTTTACGCAGATGATGGTGAACAGCGGCAATGTGACAAATGAAGGACTTGAGTTCACGCTCAACTACGACGTGCTCCGCAACACTCCTGTGAAGTGGAACATATCGGCCAACCTCTCGTTCAACCGCAACCGCATCGGCGGACTTGACGGCGACCAGTATGCAACGTCGCTGTGGAGCGCGGCTGACCAGGCTTTCCTCCAGCGCAACGGCTGCCCGATAGGTACCATATTCGGATATGTCGAGGACGGGTTCTACGACAATCTGGCCGAAGTCCGTTCTTTCCCGGCATACGCCAACCTTTCAGACACCGAGGCAAGGCGTTACATCGGCGAGATAAAGTACCGTGACATGAACGGCGACGGACAAATTACGGCTGCCGACAAGACCATCATCGGCGACACAAACCCCGACTTCGTGTACGGCTTCACAAGCAACCTGTCGTGGAAGAACTTTACACTCTCGTTCATGTTGCAAGGCTCGCAGGGCAACGACATCCTGAACTACAACCTTACGGACATAGAGATGGGCAACTACGGCAACATTACATGGGACGCGTACAACACGCGGTGGACGCCCGAGAACGCCTCCAGCGCCAAGTGGCCGAAGCCTACTGCTGGCTACAACCGCACATGGCTGTTCAGCGACCGCTACGTTGAGGACGGCAGCTACCTGAAGATGAAGTACATAACTCTGTCTTACGACTGGTTCAAGCCGTTCCCCGGAATACAGAAGCTGAACATCTCGTTCACGGCCAACAACCTGTTCACAATAACCAACTACAGCTGGTTTGACCCCGACGTGAACGCCGGCGGTACAAACGCTGCCACACCAGGAGTGGACAGTTACTCGTATCCGAGTGCGCGCACGTTCACCCTTGGCCTTAACTTCACATTCTAACCAAGTTCGAAGATACGACATGAAAAAGACAATATTATCAATAGCTACGGCCTGCATGCTGGTTATCGGCGCCGGTGCGCTTGCCGGATGTACAAGCTGGATAGAGGAAGACCCTGACAGCCTTATCACCGACGACATGGTGGGCGACAGCGAGGACGCCGCGAAACAATGGGTTACGGGCGTTTACAGCAAGTGGATTAACGACATGTTCCGCTGGGGTTACTTCCCCAGGGTGCTCGAGCAGGACGCCGACTACATATCTGGTCCCGACTGGCTGTTCGGTACTTTCGGTGCCGGCAACTTCCAGGGCGAGCCTGAAGTGCCTGACGCGCTGTGGAACGGATGCTATAACCTGATAGGCCGGGCCAACATGGCGGAGCGAGAGATAAGGTCGATGACAAACATTTCCGACGCCGCCAAGTTCAACGCCATAGGCGAGGTGAAGTTCAACAAGGCGTTCGCCTATTTCCTTTTGGTGCGCGCCTACGGCCCGGTGCCTGTGCAGCCTGAGGATGACACCTCCGACAAGAACCAGCCGAGGCAGAGCGTGGACTCCGTGTACAATTACATTATAGACAACCTCACATCGGCTGCGGCGATGATGTACAAGAACACCGACAGCGACTATGAACCCGGACACGTCAACGCCGGAAGTGCTGCCGGCCTGCTTGCCAAGGTCTACGCTACAATGGCTGCGGCCGCAATGCCCGAAGGCACGCCTGTAACGGTGCGCACCGGGCGCGCCTACGACGGCGAGGGCGACGACAAGGCTTACGCTCCTTTAGTAAGCATGACGTTCAACAAGACCGCCGTTGACGGGTATGAAAACATGGATTCGCACGAACTGTACACGTTGGCGGCGGAGTGGGCGAAGGATGTCATCGACGGAGAGTTCGGCAACTACGAGCTGCTGCCTTATTCTGAGCTTTGGAGCAAGACGTCCGCAACGGCGTCGGAGTTCATGTTCTCCATCGCTTCCGCCGACGGCAACGACACTTACTCCACGCAGGTGCACACGCAGTATGCAGGCTATCTTACAGCAGCCGGTTCCGACTTCATCGCCAGCGGCGGATGGACGGGATGCACACGCCACTGGTATGACCTGTTCGAACACGACGACTACCGCATCGTAAACGGTGTGAGACACCGCTGGCGCGTAAACGGACAGGAGGACGGAAACCTCGGTTTCTACTATCCCCTGACCGAAGAGTACAGCATAATGGCCACCGGCACCGACCTTGACGGCAACTGGGTGAGCGACCCCGTGGCGCCTTACGACGACGGAGTGAGCTACTACTACAACATGACGAGCGAGTGCCTGGCGTTCACCACGAAGTATTCTGACGTGACAAACGCCGCAACGGAGAACGCAGACGCCAACTGGCCATTCCTGCGCTACGCCGACGTGCAGCTGATTTACGCCGAAGCGGAGAACGAACTCGGCAATCCCGGCGAGGCGCTTATCTACCTCAACAACGTGCGCAGGCGTTCAAACGCCGCCGAAGGCAGCCTTACAGGCAGCGGCGCGCTCGACACACAGGAGAAGATGCGCAGCGCAATCTTGGAGGAACGTGCAAAGGAATTCGCCTGCGAGGGCGACCGCCGCTGGGACCTCATACGCTGGGGCATATACCTCGACGCCATGAACGCGCTGGGCGGAAGCGACGACTCGGGCATCAACAAGACGCGTTCTGCGCGCAACCTGCTGTTCCCCATACCCAACGCCGAGCTTAACACCAACAAGGCCATAACCGAGAACAACCCCGGATGGAACTAATCAATTCATAATTATGAATTAAACAAAGCAACCATGAACAAGAAAATATTGAAATACATGGCAGCCGCCATAACGCTGGGGGGGGGTGGGGGGGGGAAAGACA
>USHW01000069.1 GCA_900554545.1 uncultured Prevotella sp.
TAATTTTGTACGATTTTATAATCCTTTTCTCATCCAACAAAACTGCGGATGAACCCCTCTTGCAAAGCCACTGGATGTTAAAGCCGCCGACATTTATAACGCAACACGCCCGAAATGACGAAAAAATGACTAACTTTGCAAGCACATTTATCCGTGAACTTAATACAAAACGCATTATGACACCTAAAGAAACACGCAACCAACGGCTTGCGGAGAAGATGATAAAGAACCTGAAAAGGCGCAACTTCGAGGCCATATACTGCCCCACGGCGGCTGAAGCAGTTGAACAAGTGTCGGCCATGATACCCGACGGAAGCAGCGTATCATGGGGCGGCTCGATGACAATACGTGACATGGGGCTGACCGAAGTGCTGCACAAACGCAGCCTGAAACTGCTCGACCGCGACCTTGCCGCCGACCGTGACGAGGCGCAACGCATATACCGCGAGGCGTTTTCGGCCGACTTTTACCTGACAAGCGCCAATGCGATAAGCGAAGACGGCGTGATTGTGAACATCGACGGCAACGGCAACCGCGTGGCCGCCATCACCTTCGGGCCTAAGAAAGTAATCCTCGTAATAGGGCTTAACAAGGTGGCGCAGGATGTAAACGCCGCCCTTGTCAGGGCGCGTTCGACGGCCAGTCCCATCAACGCCGCACGCTTCGACATAAAGACCCCGTGCCAGGTTGACGGCGTATGCCACAACTGCAACTCGCCCGAAAGCATCTGCAACTACATCCACTTCATGCGCAACTCTCACCCGGCCGGCCGCCACACGGTTGTATTAGTAGGAGAAGAGCTGGGGTATTAAGATACCCACCCCAACCCTCCCGAAGGAAGGGAGCTTGATATGCCTTTGCTTTAATATACATACAAGGTACAAGAAAGTGGGTTGAAAAATGAGATTTTGATAACATCAGTATAACAATTAAATAAAAACCGCCACAGAGTAATCAAACTCCCTCCCTTCGGGAGGGCTGGGGTGGGTCCTCTATAAATGATTGTCTGCATCGCCGAGAAACCGAGCGTGGCGCGCGACATAGCGCGAATACTGGGCGCAACAGCCTCGCACAAGGGCTACATCGAAGGCAACGGATACCAGGTGACATGGACTTTCGGCCACCTGTGTACGCTGAAAGAGCCTGACGACTACACCCCGATGTGGAAACGGTGGGCGCTCGGCTCACTGCCCATGATACCCCAGCGCTTCGGCATTAAGCTCATCGAGGACAAAGGAGTGGCCGAACAGTTTGCCGTGATAGAACGCCTTATGCAGGCCGCCGACGGCATAATAAACTGCGGCGACGCCGGACAGGAGGGCGAACTGATACAGCGTTGGGTGATGCAGAAGGCGCAGGCGAAGTGCCCTGTGAAGCGTCTCTGGATTTCGTCGATGACCGACGAGGCCATACGCGACGGCTTCCGCACGCTGAAAGACCAAGAGGAATACAAGCCTTTGTATCTTGCCGGACTTAGCCGGGCCATCGGCGACTGGCTGCTCGGCATGAACGCGACACGTCTGTACACACTGAAATACGGGCAAAACCGGCAGGTGCTGTCCGTAGGACGTGTGCAGACGCCTACCCTTGCGCTGATTGTCAACCGACAGAAGGAAATAGACAACTTCAAACCCGAACCTTATTGGGTGCTCTCCACGGTGTACCGCGACACGCTGTTCACCGCCACAAAAGGCAAGTTCACAAACAAGGAAGAGGGCGAACAGTCGTTCGCGCAGATTGAGGGAAAGCCCTTCACCATAACCGACGTGCAGAAGAAAGCCGGCCGCGAAGCCCCTCCCCACCTCTACGACCTCACCTCCTTGCAGGTTGACTGCAACAAGAAGTTCTCCATGAGCGCCGAAACCACGCTCAATGTAATCCAGTCGCTTTACGAGAAAAAGCTCACGACATACCCCCGTGTGGACACTCAGTACCTGAGCGACGACATCTATCCCAAATGCGCCGCCACCCTGCGTGGACTACGGGGCTACGAGGCGTTCACCCAACCGCTGGCCGGAAAGCCACTGCCGAAGAGCAAAAAGGTGTTCGACTCGTCAAAAGTCACCGACCACCACGCCATCATACCCACCGGCGTTCCCGCCCAAAGCCTTACCGACTTGGAGCGGAACGTCTACGACCTGATAGCCCGCCGCTTCATCAGCGTGTTCTATCCCGACTGCAAGTTTTCAACAACAACCGCCACGGGACGTGTTGACGAAGTTGACTTCAAGGTATCCGGCAAGCAGATACTTGACCCCGGATGGCGCGTGCTGTATGCGAAGGACGTGCCGCAGGACGACAACGACAGCTCGAAACAACAGGACGAGGAGCGCACCTTGCCTGCATTCACCAAGGGAGAAAGCGGCCCTCACAAGCCGACGCTTACCGAAAAGTGGACATCTCCGCCTCCATACTACACCGAAGCGACGCTGCTCAGGGCGATGGAAACGGCCGGCAAGTTTGTGGAAGACGAGGAGTTGCGCGCCGCCTTGAAAGAAAACGGCATCGGAAGGCCGTCGTCGAGGGCAAATATCATCGAAACTCTGTTCAAGAGACACTACATAAGGCGTGAACGGAAGAAGATTGTCGCCACACCTACAGGCATCGAGCTTATCGGCATCATCAAGGAAGAACTGCTCAAGAGCTGCGAGCTTACCGGTATATGGGAGAAAAAGCTGCGTGATATCGAGCACAAGAAGTATGACGCAGGGCAGTTCATTGACGAACTGAAGCAGCAAATAACGACCATCGTAAACGACGTGCTGGCCGACAACAGCAACCGCCACGTAGCCGTAACGACCGACGAAGACCTGAAGAAAAAGGTCAAAAAGAAAACCGCAACGCCCAAACCGACAGCACAACCGAAGGCAAAACCGGCCAAGACAGCACCGAAAAAGGAAGAACAAACGCTGCCAGCCGATGACACAATCATAGGCAAAGTCTGCCCCGTATGCGGCAAAGGGCACATCATAAAGGGCAAGACGGCCTACGGATGCGACCGCTGGAAAGAAGGATGTACATTCCGCCTGCAGTTCAAACAATAAATAACAGCAAAACAAGTTATTATATAAAGCCCCTCCCGACCTCCCCCGTGGGGAGGAGCAAGATTACCGTCAAAGCTGTCTTTCCCATCCCCACGGGGGAGGTCGGGGGGGCTTTTCATCCTTCTATGACATGAACATCAGAACATCGGCATATATATTAATAGGTGTATTGGCGTTTTCTTTCACCTCATGCGGCGCCGACCACTACATGAAAAAAGGCGAAAAAGCCCTCGCCTTGGGCGAATATTTCGACGCGGCAGAGGAATTCAAGATAGCCTACAACAAAACACCGGCGAAAGAAAAGGCCAAACGCGGACAGCGGGCGGCAAAGCTTGCCTACTGCTACGACCGCATAAACTCCAACGCAAAAGCAATAGCCGCGTACCGGAACGTCATACGCTACAAGCAGGACAGCATCAACACACACCTCGCCTTGGCACGCCTGCTTATGAAGGCGGCCAGTTACAAGGAAGCGGCAAAGGAATACCAGCTTGTATTGGACACGCTTCCTGACAACGGACAGGCCAAGACAGGACTGCTCGCAGCACAGACCGCACAAGCCGAAAAAGACGCAGGCTCAAGATACATAGTCAAGAAGATGGACATATTCAACTCGCGCCGGGCCGACTATTCGCCAATGTTCTTCGGCGACGAGTACGACCAACTGTACTTCACTTCCACCCGCAACGAGGCTCTTGGAGACGAACTTAGCGGAATAACAGGCACGAAGAACGGTGACATCTTCTACTCTCAGAAAGACGAAAAGGGCAAATGGCTACGCCCGGAAACCATCGAATCGGGACTGAACACCGAGAATGACGAGGGTGCATGCTGCTTTACACCCGACCAAAGGGAAATGTATCTCACGCAATGTACTACCGACCCGAACTATCCGCGGTTTGCAACCATTGTGACATCTGCCAGGAGCGACGCCGCATGGGGCAAGCCCACACCGCTCGAACTGACACGCGACACGCTGTCAAGCTACGCCCACCCGGCAATATCTCCCGACGGGCAGTGGCTTTACTTTACGTCTGACATGCCCGGAGGCAAGGGCGGACTCGACATCTGGCGCATACGTATGACTGCCGCCGGGCTTGGTGGCGTCGAGAACCTTGGCGAACCTATCAACACCGAAGGCGACGAGATGTTTCCAACATTCAGACCTAACGGCGACTTGTACTTCTCGTCCAACGGCCACAAAGGATTTGGAGGACTTGACATTTACATAGCCAAGGCCGACCCAAAAACGGGCCGAGTGACGCTGGAACACCCCGGCTACCCGCTCAACTCACAAGGCGACGACTTCGGAATGACCTTCGAAGGCCCTCACAACCGCGGCTTCTTCTCATCCAACAGGGGCGACGCACGCGGCTACGACCACATCTACAGCTTTGAGAAACCTGAAATAATACAGACCGTAAAGGGCTGGGTTTACGAGATGGACGGCTACGAACTGCCCGAAGCTTTGGTGTACATGGTTGGAAGCGACGGCACAAACCTGAAGCTAGGCGTGAAGATGGACGGCTCGTTTACGCAGGTTATCCAGCCCGGCGTTGACTACATCATGCTGGCTACATGCAAAGGTTTCCTCAACCATAAGGAGGAACTTCGCGTAGAACCGGTGCAGGAGTCGGAGGAATATGTGCTGCAATTCCCGTTGGCGTCAATCCGCGTTCCCGTGCTGATTGACAACATTTTCTACGACTTCGACAAGTATTCGCTGCGCCCTGAATCGACCGCCGCACTCGACGAACTCGTGAAACTGCTCAACGAAAACCCAAACGTCACCATAGAACTCAGCGCACACTGCGACTACAAGGGCAGCGAGGAATACAACAAAACACTGTCGCAACGCAGGGCGCAGGCCGTTGTCGATTACCTGATTGAACATGGAATAGCCGAAGACAGGCTGTCACCGGTTGGCTACGGCAAGGGAAAACCAAAGACCATACGCAAGAAACTGACCGAGAAGTACCCGTGGCTGAAAGAGGGCGACGTGCTTACCGAAGACTTCATAAAGAAGCTTGACCCTGAGAAACAGGAAATATGCAACCAGCTGAACAGGCGGACGGAGTTCATTGTGCTGCGCATCACATACGGAATGTATGACGAGAAAGGCAACCTGAAGAACCCTCCGAAACCGCAAGAGCCTGAAAACGACGGCACGGACGACGGCGGATTTTACTTTGACATGGAATAAACAAGAACAACTGTAGAGACTGACGGCTTGGTATCTGCACGACAGATACCAAGCCGTTACATTATAAAAAAGCACGCCTTTGCCGTTGAATGAAGACGCAAAAGCCCCACGTCATTCCTCCGCAAGCACCTTATAGCCTCCCAAGAATATCGCCGACAGCAACAACAGCCATACAAGACAAGGCCTGCCTACAAGCCAAAGATGTACATCCAACTTGGCGAAAAAATCACAAAGACATGTCACCAACGCCCCAATCCATCCGCATTTGGCTGCAAGCAACAGACCGGAAAGCACGCAGACGGCAGTCCAGATACGGTTCAGCCGCCGCGCACGGTCGGGCAATCGGCGCATTACCCGGCGCGAGAAGTCATCGTCGGGAATATCCACCTTGTTCTCCTCAAAGAACTTCCTCACAATAAGTTCATCCCTGTTGTCATCCATAACCATTTTCTTTTAAATATAAAGCCAACTTAGCCTTACCGCGCGACAAGTGCGATTTCACCGTACCCACGGGTATGCCTGTTATCTCGGCGATGTCTTCCAACGACTGCCCTTCAACCAGTTGAAGCGTGATGCACGTGCGTTCCTCCGCCCGCAGCATACGCATGCAACGGTAAATGTCCATCCGCATTCCGCCGTCAGCCCCACCGGCGGCAATCTTGACGGCATCGGCATCAACACTGTCAAGACGCTTCCGGGCACGGACATCATCCAAAAGCACATGGTAAGCAGTGCGGAACAGCCATGTAGAGAAGCCCGACAGGTTGCGGAAACGCCCTATGTTGACGTAAGCCTTGATAAAAGTCTCCTGCGCAAGGTCGTCACTCAGCTGCGCATCGCCGAGTGTATGCCCCATGAAGAAGCTGCGCACGGACGACTGGTACTTCTTTACAAGCGCGTCAAAAGCACGCTTGTCGCCGAACGCCACAACCCTGGCCACCAACGATATGTCGTTAAGAGATTTCCCCATTGCCTGAAAGCATGTTTAATCAAGAAGCCACACGCACAATAAAACCAACAGCAGGCGGAAAGCACTATATATGTACAACCGGCACATTGCTTAGTCCTGCCGCATCAAAAGGCATGCGGCCTTGGCGTCAACACTTACTTAGAATATTACAGATTACCGTCCTCACGACTTTCGTTGTCTCCCTTGTCCTTGCCCGATGTACGCGCTATAACAGCCTGGCCCGCGCCATAGACAGCCACAATAAGGCCGATGCCGGCAACCCAGCCAGAACCTACACATATAGCGAAAGCAACTATGCCGAGGCCGATTGAGGCGTTGCGTATGCCCCTGCGCCAAAGCATGCCGCCATCCAGCGTCTCAGAGCGGCGGATTTCGTCAGGTATGGGCGTACCTGTCTCCATCGCCTTCTCAACCAACCTGTAACGCGCGTTCTTACGTTTCATCACCATGTAAAGCACCACGGCGATAAGAATGACGGGTGAAAACACTGTAAGCAGGCACAGCAATACGAAGAACACGGCCACTATCACGCCCCCCACACCGATTGTGGCGAGATAGGCTATGAGAGTAAACGGTTCGTCAACATCCTTTATCGACAACTCCCAACGGCTGCCGCCGCCGTTGTCAACCACAGGTTCCGCCGCCGCAGTATCGACGACTGTTGTGTCCGAATACGCCACAACGCCTGCCGTATCAGCCGCCTGCGCCGCATCACTTACCTGTCCATAGGCTGACCTCTGTGCATGTACAGGCATGCAGGCCGCCAAAGCCACCATCAATGTCGCAATCAAACTTTTCATATCTTTCTGTCTTTTGTTTCTGCACTTTAGACGCAATGAAACGCCCGAAAGTTGCAAATATATATAAAAAATCAGCCTTTTTCTCAAAAAACTTTCCACTGCCAGCGGCACTTCAGCCGTACTTCAACGCAACACGCTGTAAATCAACGCATTGTAAAAGGCCGTCTTTTGCATCGCGATTGACGGCCTTTTACAATGCAAAACATGGCATCTTGCAAGACAAAAGACCGCCTTTCGCAATTCAAGTGCGCAGCATGCAATTACAAAACAATGTAATCGACAAAACACACAAGCGCACATTGATTTCTCAAAAAGTGCAAACAAAACATTTACAGACCGTGTTAAAATTACGGTTTGTACGTTAAATAGTATTTAATCAACAAGGAGAATAAATGCAAAAATTATAAATTTGCATTGCAACAAGCATTATACCTAAAATCCGCAACTATCATCCAATACACGATTAAGGGTAGATTTATGAG
>USHW01000070.1 GCA_900554545.1 uncultured Prevotella sp.
CTTTCATAATCTATTGGCTGTCAAGCCATTAAGCCGCTGCCGCCCTACTCTACCCTGCAAAGCATATCAAGCTCCCTCCCTTCGGGAGGGCTGGGGTGGGTGTCGAGTGCAGTTGGGGTGGGTTTTAGGCTGGTTTTGTGGTGTGCCTTTACTTATTCCTCTTAATCACAAAGTCAAGATATGCGCGCAGGCTTTCGCGCAGCGTGGGGTCGTTCACCTCCTTGCGGATGAAGTCCGACGCCTCGGCGTGCAGCTCTTCCATGCGCTGCTCGGCGTATTCTATGCCGCCGTGCGCCTTTGTGAAGTCAACGAGACAGGCTATCTCGTCGCGGTTCACGGTGCCGTCCTTCACCTTCCGCGCCAGCTTGAACATGCTGTCGTAGCCAGCCGAGTTGAGGGCGTGGATTACGGGGAGGGTGAGCTTGCCCTCGGCCATGTCGTTGCCGGTGGGCTTGCCGATGTCGGCGGAGTCGTAATAGTCGAAGATGTCGTCCCTGATTTGGAAGATTATGCCCAATGTCTGGCCGAACTTCTTTGCCTCCCCCACCCTGTCTTCGGGCATTCCGGCCGATATTGCGCCGATTGCGCAGCAGGCTTCGAAGAGGGCTGCGGTCTTGCGGCTGATTATCTTATAATACGTTTCCTCAGATATTTCGCTGTCGGATATGCTCGTCAGCTGCAGTATCTCGCCGTCAGACAGCGTGCGGCCAAGCTCGGCCAGATACCTTACGATGACCTCGTTGTGCGTCACCGAGACGTGCAGCAGGGCGGTGGACAGGATGTAGTCGCCCACGAGCACGGCCACCTTATTGTCGTACACGGCGTTGACCGAAGCCTGCCCCCGGCGCTCGCGGCTCTCGTCCACCACGTCGTCGTGAACGAGCGATGCCGTGTGCAGCAGCTCCAGACCCACCGCCGCGTGCAGCGTCGAGTCGTTAACCCGGCCATAGTTCTTTGCCATAAGCATGATGAGCATCGGCCTCATGCGCTTGCCGGCGCGGTTGCGGATGCGTGTGAAAATCTCCTCCTGCAACTTTCCGTCATGCGTAAGCGATGAGTTGAAAAGGTTGACAAACTGCCCAAGCTCCCTCTCTATTGGCTGCCTGATGATGGATAAATAGTCGGTCATGCTACTAAATTTGTTACAAAAGTAGTTATTTTCTCGGATTAATTGCAAAAAATAAGTAACTTTACACGTAAAAACCGACAAAAAAGATGGACAAGCTTTTCCTTTTTGACGCTTACGCCCTAATATACAGGGCTTATTACGCGTTCATCAAGAACCCACGCATAAACACAAAGGGCATGAACACATCGGCCGTATTGGGTTTCTGCAACACTCTGCACGAGGTGCTGGCGAAGGAGAAACCCACGTATCTCGGCGTGGCCTTCGACCCCCACGGCCCGACGTTCCGCAGCGAGGCTTACGCCCAGTACAAGGCGCAACGCGAGGAAACGCCCGAGGACATACGCCGCTCCGTGCCCATAATCAAGGAAATATTGAAGGCCATGCGCATACCCGTGCTTGAAGCCGAGGGCTTCGAGGCCGACGACGTGATAGGCACCCTTGCTAAGAAAGCCGACAGCGAAGGCATCAGGACGTACATGCTTACGCCCGACAAGGACTACGGCCAGCTGGTGGGCGGCAACGTCGTGATGTACCGTCCGCGCCACGGCGGAGGCTACGAGACGCTCGACGAGGCCGGCGTCTGCCAGAAGTACGGCATCACGGACACGGCTCAGGTTATCGACCTGCTCGGCCTCATGGGCGACGCCGCCGACAACATACCGGGCTGTCCGGGCGTTGGCGAGAAGACCGCCGTCAAGCTGTTGCAGCAGTTCGGGTCGGTTGACACCTTACTGGAACGCACCGGTGAACTGAAGGGCGCACTGAAGAAGAAGGTCGAGGAGAACGCGGAGCAAATAAGGTTCTCAAAGTTCCTCGCCACCATCCGCACCGACGTGCCCGTTGAACTCGACTTGGAGAAACTGCGAGTGACCGAACCCGACATCGCCGAACTGCGTCGGTTGTTCACCGAATTGGAGTTTAAGACGCTCTTGGACAAGTTTCTTAACAACCGTGAAAACATTAAAAACAATGCTAACGGGCAGCTCGATTTATTTTCAGAAATCACGACCGACGGGCAGGTTGGCGAAGAAAAATCCGCTCTCAGGACGTTAACGGACACGCCGCACACGTATAAACTCGTTGACACAGAGGAAGATATGCTCAAACTCTGTGACTTTTTCATGACAAAAAGTTTTTTAAGTTTAGACACGGAGACGACTTCCACCAACACAATCGACGCCGAACTGGTTGGTTTGAGCTTCTCGGTCAGCGAAAACGAGGCGTTCTACGTGCCCGTTCCGGCCGACCGTCAACAAGCGCAAAACATTGTTAATATTTTCAAACCAGTCTACGAACAGCCCTCAATACTGAAAATAGGACAGAACATAAAGTATGACATGGAGGTGCTGGCGAACTACGGCGTCGAACTTGCCGGCGAGATGTTCGACACGATGTTGGCGCATTACCTGCTCCAGCCCGAGCAGCGTCACAACATGGACGACATGGCCGAAACGTACCTCGGCTACCGAACCATCCACATCGACGAGCTTATCGGGCCGAAGGGCAAGGGGCAGAAGTCAATGCGCGACCTGCCGCCGGCGGAGGTGTACGAGTATGCCGCCGAGGACGCCGACGTGACCCTGAAGCTGAAGAACCTGCTTGAGCCGAAGCTGAAGGAAGCCGGCGTGTGGCAGCTCTTCAGCGAAGTGGAGATGCCCTTGGTGCGTGTCTTAGCCTCGATGGAGAGGAACGGCGTGAGGCTTGACACCGACTCGCTCAAGGAAACGTCGCAAATCCTCACCGCAAGGATGAACGACATCGAACAGGAAATATACCGGCTGGCCGGCGAGGAGTTCAACATTGCGTCGCCGAGGCAGGTCGGCGAGATACTGTTCGGCAAGATGAAAATCGTCGAGAAACCGAAGAAGACCAAGACGGGGCAGTATGTCACGTCAGAGGAAGTGCTCCAGCAGCTGCGCGGAAAGAGCGAGATAGTGGGCAAGATACTGGAACACAGGGGATTGAAGAAGCTGCTCGGCACATACGTAGACGCCCTGCCGAAGCTCGTAAACCCACGGACGGGGCACATACACACGTCGTTCAATCAGACGGTTACGGCCACCGGGCGGCTCTCGTCCAGCGACCCCAACCTGCAGAACATACCCGTGCGCGGCGAGGACGGCAAGGAGATACGCAAGGCGTTCATACCCGAGGAAGGCTGCCTGTTCTTCTCAGCCGACTACTCTCAAATAGAACTGCGCGTCATGGCGCACCTCAGCGGCGACGAAAACATGCAGGAAGCCTTCCGCGAGGGCTACGACATCCACGCCGCAACGGCCGCAAAAATCTACCACGAGACGATGGACAGCGTGACGCGCGACCAGCGCACACGGGCCAAGCGCGCCAACTTCGGCATAATATACGGCATCACCGTGTTCGGACTGGCCGAGCGGCTTGACATCAGCCGCAAGGAAGCCGCCGAGCTGATTGACGGCTACTTCGCCACATTCCCCAAGGTGGCGGAATATATGGAGCAGGCGAAGGAGACTGCACGGGAGAAGGGCTACGCCGAGACACTGATGCACCGCCGCCGCTACCTGCCCGACATCACGTCGCACAACGCCACCGTGCGCGGCTTCGCAGAGCGCAACGCCATCAACGCACCCATACAAGGCACAGCCGCCGACATAATAAAAATAGCCATGGTGCGCATCTACAACCGCTTCAAGCGCGAGAACATCCGCTCGAAAATGCTGCTCCAGGTACACGACGAACTCAACTTCAGTGTCTACCCTGACGAAAAGGAGCGCGTGGAGCACATCGTACTCGAGGAAATGCAGAGCGCATATCCCCTTGACGTACCGCTTGTGGCAGACTGCGGATGGGGCGCAAACTGGTTAGAGGCACACTGAGGGTAAATGAAAAATTAAAAATGAATAATTAAAAATTAATTGCCTTTCGGCTGTCGTCAGGACATCTACCGCATTAGCCTTATCAGTCCTATTCAGCCCCAAAAACAAATAGCAGAACCCCTTTGTATTGAAAACACCAGTAAAATGGAAAACAAATATATCATCCCCGAACTGCCTCTAAAATATGACCTTGAAACAAAGGCCGTATTAAAACAGCTTAACCTGTCGAACAAAAAGTTAGCAGAACTGAAAGGTGTGGCGCAAACTATACCGAACGAAAACATCCTGATAAACACGCTCACACTGCAAGAGGCCAAAGACAGCTCGGAAGTTGAAAACATAGTAACTACAAACGATGACCTTTACAGGGCTGAATTAGACCTGAAACATACTATAATCAATGCATCAACAAAGGAGGTGCTCAACTACAGACAAGCTTTGCAAGCAGGCTTCTCAACTGCAAGGAAAACAAAACTGCTCACCCTCAACGATATAAAAAGAATACAACAGAAACTTGAAACCAACAATGCAGGCTTCAGACGCATACCCGGAACAAGACTGAAGAACGCCCAAGGCGAAACTGTATATACCCCTCCACAGAACGGTCAGGAAGTAGAACGGCTTATGGACAACCTTGAAAAATACATCAACGTGGCCGAATTTCACGACGTTGACCCACTGATGAAAATGGCGATAATACACCACCAATTTGAAAGTATACACCCGTTCTACGACGGAAACGGCCGCACAGGACGAATAATATCAATACTTTACCTTGTAATCAACGATTTGCTCGACCTCCCAATCTTATACTTGAGCCGCTATATAACTCACCATAAAAACGAATATTACCACCTGATACAGCAGATTAGGGACAAATCCACGCAGGGCAACGCACACGAATGGGAGCAATGGATACTCTTCATACTGAAAGGTGTGGAAGAAACAGCCGACGAAACGATAAGGCTCGTAAAAGGCATATCGGCGCTTATGGCCGAATACAAGAAAGCATTGCGCCCGTTGTTAGGCAAAAATTACAAGCACGAACTGCTTAACAACCTCTTCTTTCATCCATACACAAAAATAGACTTCATAATGAAAGACATGATGGTGCAACGCAAAACGGCAGCAAAATATCTCGACATGATTGTAAACGCAGGACTGCTTGAAAAGATAAAATTAGGCAGAAGCAATTACTACATGAACATAAGGCTTATAAATTTATTCATGAACCACGGCACAAAGCACGAAGACAAGCACGAACTGATAGAGTCTGTACAAGAATAAATAGCCGTCCAAAGATACACACGTGCATTGATAATATGTACCCGAAAACAAGAAAATGGGTACACGTCGCTCCACACGTTCACCCTAAAAACCCAAAATGGGTACATATTGAAGACAGGGAAGAAATACAGAATTAACAAATTAAAAATTAAAATTCATTGCCTTTCGGCAGCTGTCAGGCCATCTGCCGCATCGGCCTTATCAGTCCTATTCAGCAAACAAGGCCATCGGCCGCATCAGCCTTATTTGTCCTATTCCCCCTCACCCCTGCCCTTTCGCCATGCGAAAGGCGGCAAATCACCCACCAAAAGGCGGCATTCCGCGCTGTGGAATGCCGCCTTTTGCAATCCACTGAAAGCTAACAACTTGCGCAGCCATCAGATTTTTCATTATTCATTATTAATTTTTCATTCAAAAATCATTATCTTTGCGGTAGATAAAACCCTGCGAAATGAAACAGTACCCCATAGGAATACAGAGCTTCGAGAGCCTGATAAAGGACGGCTACTTTTATGTTGACAAGACCAAGCTTGTGTACCGGCTCGCCACAACGGGCAGGTATTACTTCCTCAGCCGTCCCCGGCGGTTCGGCAAGAGCCTGCTGCTCAGCACTCTACACGCTTACTTCGAGGGCAAGAAGGAGCTGTTTGAGGGGCTGGAAATCGAGAAGTTGAAGACCGACTGGACGCCCCACCCCATCCTGCACCTCGACCTCAACACGCAGAAATACGACAAGCCGGAGAGCCTCGACAACATACTTGACGAGCATCTGTCCGAATGGGAAAAGCTGTACGGCAGCAATCCTCTTGAACAAAGCCTTGCAAGGCGCTTCGACGGAGTTATCAAGCGCGCCCACGAGAAGACCGGGCAGCGCGCCGTGATACTTGTCGACGAATACGACAAGCCCATGCTTCAGGCAATCGGCAACGACGAGCTGCAAAGCGCCTACCGCGAGACGCTGAAACCGTTTTACGGCGCACTGAAGAGCCGCGACGCCGACATACGCTTCGCTTTCCTGACAGGCGTGACAAAGTTCGGCAAGGTGAGCGTGTTCAGCGACTTGAACAACCTCAACGACATTTCGATGTGGGACAAGTATTACGACATCTGCGGCATAAGCGAAGAAGAGCTGGAGCGCGACTTCCGCGAGGACATAGAGGCATTGGCCGATGCGCAGGGCATGACTTACGGCGACTGCATAACACGGCTGAAGCACATGTACGACGGCTACCACTTCGACGCCGGAACGCCCGGAGTGTACAATCCGTTCAGCCTGCTAAACACGTTCGCCAAGCTGAAGTTCGGCTATTACTGGTTCGAGACGGGCACGCCGACCTACCTTGTGAAATTGTTGCAGCTGCACAACTACGACCTTAACGAGATGGCCAACGAGCAGACGTCGGAAGACGTGCTCAACAACATCGACGCCGCGTCGACAAACCCCATACCGGTCATCTACCAAAGCGGCTACCTTACGATAAAGGACTACGACCCGGAGTTCGAGCTTTACACCCTCGGCTTCCCCAACGAGGAGGTGGAAAAGGGCTTCGTCAGGTACCTGATGCCCTTCTACACCACGGTGAACCAGAGCAAGACGGCCTTCGAGATTAGCCGCTTCGTAAAGGACATAGAGCGCGGCGACTACGACAGTTTCCTCACCCGGCTGCGCTCTTTCTACGCCGACATCCCCTACGAGATGCAGCGCGACTTGGAAGTTCACTACCAGAACGTACTCTTCATCGTCTTCCGCCTCATGGGCTTCCACGTTGCCGTTGAATACCGCACAAGCAACGGCCGCGTAGACCTCGTCCTCAAGGCTCGCGAATACATATACGTCATGGAGTTCAAGCTCGACGGCACAGCCGAGGAAGCCATCCGCCAAATCGACGAGAAAGGCTACGCCGCGCCCTTCAAGGCCGACAGCCGCAAGGTAATTAAATTAGGAATAAACTTCAGCCGCGAAACGAAGACGATAGACAAGTGGATTGCCGAGGAGGAGAACTGAAAACGAACATAAAAAATAACGGCGGGGTTTTTTTTTTGGGAAAGAAAAAAACCCAAAATTTCCTTTATCTTTT
>USHW01000071.1 GCA_900554545.1 uncultured Prevotella sp.
TTATCGGCTTATAAATAAAACCGAGGGGAGGAGTCTTTCCAAGTCCGGGACGACCTACCAACATCATATAAAGGGAAGGGCAAGTCTTCCACTCTCCC
The DNA here is from genome assembly GCA_900554545.1 of uncultured Prevotella sp. GTDB lineage: Bacteria > Bacteroidota > Bacteroidia > Bacteroidales > Bacteroidaceae > Prevotella. Next base: position 99 of record USHW01000071.1, read on the forward strand.
TTTATACGGATATGACAAGAATTACCTATTGCAGTAGCAACGGCGGACAGAATAATAGACGCAGTATATTCCACATTAAAATTTTCGTATCTGGCAAGGTTGAGGATAATCTCCTGTATTTTGTCCGGAAAGGCATCCAATGGAAGACCTGTTTCCGGAATACTTTCCACTTCCAAACGAAGCATGTTGGTCAAATGAAGAGTATCAAACATAGCTACCTCCTTCCTGTTTAGGAAGTTCATCGCCAACAGCAAAAGCTTCATAATGGAATCGGCGTAGAAAACGGTCAACGTCTTCCTGCGTGTACCAGTATTTATCACCTTCACGCGAGTAGCCGAGATAACCGTTGTCTCGCAACTTTTTCAGATACTTATCTTTAATGTTCAACATCTCCATCAAAGACTTGTTATCATAAAGACGATACCCACCTTCATGAGCCGGAGGCGGCAGTTTCTCCTGTTTCTCTACTATGCTGAGAATCTTTTCAAGCAGTTCCCGGTCGCATAGTTTCTTTTCTCCATTTAATTTTTGAGCCATAGTTTATAGTATTATGGCTTAACCTTCCTTATGCACACTCGGACTGTAAGCCGGGTTTACGTGCTATGATACGACTGTGCACATCGTACCAAAAGCACGGCGCAAAGGTTCAAACTCCTTAGGAATTTGGGTGTTAGAATGAATTAGATACTATGTTAGAGGTCGTGTTAGAGTTGTATATAACACGGAGGTGATGAATTTATAACCTGCTGCTTGTCAAACAAAAAAAGAGTAGCACATTGGCTACTCAAATAACTTGTCAATTTTCTCGGATCCTGTGGGCGCAGCTTTGTTTTTTCGGGTATGCCTTGATTGAGTCAGATCTTTCATGTTAAATAACTTATCTAATTCAGTACCCGGAAATAATTCCACCCTGCCAGGCATCCAATATGTCTTCTCATCATATATTGTTTTCTCAGGATAATCTTCGCAATAGATACGTCCGCACATATATGCAAGAAGAACTTTGTTCAAAGTCCACTCATAATGGTCATCGTCGATAATGATATATCCTTCTTCAATGGCTTTATCAAAGATCTTTCTTGCCAATTCAGTATCAAGCCGAGACGGTAAAGTCACTTTATGGTGGTCTGGAACCCTATCTTCTTGCACAGATTCAGTTTCTGCGATTTTCTTTCCCTTAATTCTCTTTTTTTGATGCAAGTCCTCTGCTGCATATATCAGCGTTATTGCATATCCGATAGCGGTACTGATTCCCACAATGACAGCCGTGCCGGTTTCTGTTCCCCAAGATGGACGAAGCACCCCTAAGCCAAGAAGGATGAGGATACCGATAATGGTAGTGAGTCCTACTCCCCAGAATACCTTACGGCTGTTTAACTTGTATATATAGGTTACAGCCAGTACAATAAGGAATCCTGCTATCAGGATACATGCAACTCGAAATGGCAATGACATCATAATTCTTTATCTTTTCGCAGTGATTATACAGTCAAGTTGATTAATTCTCCGCTCAGTTTTGCCACCTCTGCCGATAGCGTTTCCGGCAGGAAACGGGCATAAACCTTCTCTGTAATATCCGTGCTGCTATGTCCGAGCAGACGACTGACAACCGACATGGAAAGCCCCTTGTTAAGTGCAAAAACCGCGAACGAGTGCCGGGCCGCGTGCATCGAGAGACTGAACGGAAGGCCGATCTGTTCACCGACAACGGCCAGCGACTGGTTGATGCATTTCGTGGCATTGTTGCGAGCTTTGTACAGTGCCTCCGCATCATCCAAATCCAAAGTCTCTTTTACAAGGTTGAACACATACCGGCATCCCTCACGTTTTTCCCGCCATTGCTGTAATATATGTAATGCAGGTTCAGTGAGCGGTATGACATGCCGTTTGTTTGTCTTTATCATAATCTTCCGCAACTCTTTCCTTGCGAAGTCGATATGTTTCCATTGCAGGGTCATCACATCCACTACACGGAGACCGCAGGCGTGGAACGCAAAGAAGAACATCTCCAAAAATTCTTTTCTACGAGGTTCAGTACAGGTCTTGTAATATTCAAGCAATGCCGCCATCTGTTCCTTACTTAGACTTTTGCCGTCAAACTCTGCCTCTTCTTCAGAAAGCGATACCTTAGTTACAATGCGCATATCTTGAATCCTTGCATTGACGGCAGGTTCCATCATGCCCATTTCACAAGCGTATGCACATGCTTTTAATATCGGAGTCAGAGAGTGGTTGATAGTGGCATCACTATTCTGCTTGATTTCCCTGCGCCACGATATATAACTGTCTAACAACTCCGGAGTCATATCGCCTACATAAATGCTGTCAGAACGATAGGTTCCCTGTCGGGTAGCCCTCAGGAATGTCTGGAATATATTCATGCAGCTCTTTCCGTTTTCATACCGACTCCTTCCGATTCTGTTTCTTGCATAGTCTGAAGAAAGACGTTCCAATGTAAACTCTACAAAGTCCTTCCCTTGATCACGACGCGCAAGAGGTTTGTCCGCAAGAAAGCCGGATACGACATCAGCGGTTATCTGATTAGGATGTTTTTCGTTATATTCGGCAAGTAGCGAATCTATACGTTCAACACGTGCCAACAATAACTGGTTAAGCCGTTTGGATTCAGCGCCATGACTTGCACGTATTTCACCCCGTCCCTGATTGCCGTTCTGGTTCCAGTCCGCAACCTTGACAAAAACATTCGTTGTCTTACGGATTACCTGCCTGTTCCAAGTGTATTCCAACTCGACAGGATAGGCTTTTTCCTTGTCAACTACTTTCGGTGTGCGAAGGCGGTATTTGCCCAATGGATATAGTCTTTTCGGTCTTCCCATATGCTTTTCCTCCTAATTCAATATTCCCGAGGAGAAGCAAAGGTAATGTATTTTAGACAAACAAACCCTGTTTTCGAGAAGAAAAACCGCAATTTAGACAAACAAACCGCACCATACAATGCCATAAAACACCAGCGCGACAAACAAATTCTCATTGTTCATCGCGCTGGCATTCAATTGTTTAACCTATCTGAAGGCCATCAATATTCGTCCTCGTTGAAAAGGAAGTCTTCTTTTGTAGGATAGTCGGGCCATATGTCTTCTATGCTGTCGTACACATCGCCTTCATCTTCTATCTCTTGCAGGTTTTCCAGCACTTCCAGGGGCGCGCCCGAACGGATGGCATAGTCAATCAGCTCGTCTTTCGTGGCAGGCCACGGCGCGTCTTCGAGTTTCGAAGCCAGTTCAAGTGTCCAATACATAAGCTATAGTTTTAAAGCGTTTTTAATCGGACGCAAAAGTAATACATTTTTTCTTATTTACAAGTTTTACGCCATGTTTTTTCCCTTACACCTACAATAAAGTTTAATTTCCTCGCAAGCACAAACAAATAGTCACTCAGCCTGTTTACATATTGTAACACTTCGGGGTCAAGTTCGGTGCTTTCGGCAAGGAAGAATATCCTGCGCTCAGCCCTGCGGCACACCGTGCGGCACACGTGCGCATAGGCCGCCACGTGCGAGCCTCCGGGCAGGATGAAGTCGGTCTGCGGAGGTATTTCGGCCACGATGCTGTCTATTTCCTGCTCAAGCACGTCTATCTCGCCGGCGTCGAGCGTGTATGACGGGGCAAGCTGTGTCTTCGTCTTGTCCGTGGCGAGATACGAGCACACGGTGAACAAGTTGCGCTGTATGCGGTATATGAGGTTCTTGTCCGGCCCGTCTTTCATGAAAGAGGCCAGCACGCCGAGGCATGCGCTAAGTTCGTCTACCGTGCCGTAGGCCTCGATGCGCGAGTTTGTCTTCCTCACCTTCACTCCACCGACCAGGCTGGTTGTGCCGCCGTCGCCTGTCTTTGTATACACCTTTGTTATTTTCATAGTCGTAAACGGTTAAAAGTTTATCACGTAGTTCTGTTTGAAACGCTTTTTGTCGAAGAATACCAGGCCGCAGTAATACAGGTCGAACGTTACCACGCCCTGCGTCTCGGCCGCCACTCTGCGCCACAGGCGGCGCATGGCCTTGTCGCGGCGGATGTCGAGCAGCATCACGGCGCAGCCGTCCTTGGCCGAGGCGCACACACTGCCGAACGCCTTTTCAGCCCCACGGCAGGGGGCAATCACTGCGAAGTCGGCCTGCGGCACGCCATCACCGGCACTCTTCGCAAACACCGTCCGGCGGCAGCCCGCCCTGACATAGCAGCCGAGCGCGTCGCCATCCACGCCGCAGCTTACCGTGCGCGCGGGCTGCAGATAGTTGGCCAGACGCAGGCAAAGCTCGCACACGCGCCGCTCGGTGACGTCAAGCCCGGGAAAGCGCGCCGCCAACGGCCCGTAGGCGTAATACGGCCAGTGCTCGTTGATGACGTAGCGCACCATGCGGTAAGCCCACGGCGACTGCACCCCGAAGCCCCGGCAACGGCCTATGCGGCCCGCCCATACCAGCCAACGCCTTAACTTAGAATACTTCATGCCGTACTTTCATCATGACAAGCTGCGGCGCCGCGGCACGCGCCGTATGGCACGGCGCTATGCGCATGCACGCCTCCCAAGTTTTGCAAATATACGTATTTCCGACAGAAAAACATCGCTTTCAGGCAAAATGTTTCGCTAAAATCAGCACAAAATGCAATCTGCGGCTTGCAAAACACGGCTTGTCCGCAGTTTGGTTGTATGGAATTAAGTTCTTAAGCCAGGCGGCCGGAGCGCAGAACTGAAAGTCGCCGTTAGGGCTATGACGGTTACCGAGTCCTCTATTGACTGTAAATGAAAAGTAGGTCATAAGCCGACAACCATCACGCAAAAAATCGGATGAACCTTAATTGATGGTGTTTTGCAAAGCAAAAGGCCATCTTTTACCTTCCAAAACACGGCCTTTTGCACGCTGAAACACGGCCTTTTGCAGCACGCTCATTATCAAGCAGTTACACATCCACGCAACGCAAGGCGCCTGCAAGATGAAATAAAAAGGGGAAAGGATTTGTTTTTGTGCGATTTTTAAGTTAACTTCGCATCACAAAGAAGCAAAATAAGATGAAATCGTTAAAAGAACTTTATAAAATAGGCAAAGGGCCGTCGAGCAGCCACACAATGGGTCCTCAGAAGGCGGCGAAGCTGTTTCTTGAGCGCCACGGCGACGCGGCGGCCTTTGAGGTGACGCTGTACGGAAGCCTGGCGGCAACAGGCAAGGGGCACATGACCGACGTGGCCATCGAAGAGGTGCTCTCAGCCAAGGCGCCGGTGACTATTTGCTGGCAGCCGGACGTGTTCCTGCCATACCACCCCAACGGCATGAAGTTCGTAGCATTTGACGGCAGCCACGGCATAACCGGCGAATGGACGGTGTACAGCACCGGCGGAGGTGCCTTGTCGGAAGGCAAAGGCGCAGGCGACATCTTCAACACAAAGGAAGTCTACGACATGAACTCGCTTACCGAAATAATGCGGTGGTGCGAAGAAACCGGGCGAAGCTACTGGGAATATGTGGACATGTGCGAGGACGCTTCGATATGGGACTATCTCCTGGAAGTATGGAAAACCATGCAGAAAGCCGTTGAGCGCGGCATAAACCACGAAGGACGGCTGCCCGGCCCGCTCAACCTTGCACGCAAGGCGCCGACCTACTACGTTAAGGCCTCCGGCTACAAGCAGTCGCTGCAGACGCGCGGACTGGTCTACGCCTACGCCCTCGCCGTGAGCGAAGAGAACGCATCGGGCGGCACAATCGTCACAGCGCCCACATGTGGAGCGTGCGGCGTGCTGCCGGCAGTGCTCTACCACCTCTCGCGCGGACACCAGTTCAACGACACGCGCATACTCCATGCCATAGCCACGGCCGGCCTGATAGGCAACATAGTGAAGCAGAACGCATCAATCTCGGGAGCCGACGTAGGTTGCCAGGGCGAAGTGGGAGTGGCCTGCGCGATGGCCTCCGCAGCGGCATGCCAGCTGTTCGGCGGCAGCCCGTCGCAAATAGAATACGCTGCCGAAATGGGACTTGAACACCACCTCGGCATGACATGCGACCCCATCTGCGGCCTCGTGCAAATCCCATGCATAGAGCGAAACGCCTTCGCAGCCACAAGAGCGCTCGACGCCAACCTGTACTCGGCATTCTCCGACGGCACTCACCGCGTGCCGTTCGACAAGGTAGTCAACGTGATGAAACAGACAGGACACGACATCCCGTCGCTGTATAAAGAGACAAGCACGGGCGGACTGGCAAAAATTCTCGCCCCCAATGCCGCAAGATGACACTGCGGCATTGGGAAAAATGAAAAAAGACACAAGCACAACACACCTGGCACCATAAAAAGGTTATGGACAACGGCAAAAGGATATGCAACTTTCTGAAGAACATCCGCAAACGCATTGCCTCTGAAAACGGCATCGCCTACAATCCGCACGAATGCCAATTTACAGGCGCATGCAAGGGAACATGCCCTGCATGTGAAAACGAGATAAAATATCTTGAACGGCAAATAGACGCAAGAAAAAAATCGGGACTGCCCACGAAAGTTACAGGAATAGCCATCTCGATGTGCGCCGCTTCTCAAGCATTAGCCCAGGCACAAAACATCATCGACACAAAAGATGACAAAATGCAGCAGCAGTTCTCGTGCACAAAAACGGTAGACTTGTCGCAAGGCAGCAAAGACACTGTAAATATAAAAGGAATAGTCGCCTATGCAAAAGACGGCTTTCCGCTTGCATCTGCAATCATCACAGTACTAAATCCAGACTCCACGAGAACCAAACTAATGACATTAACAAACCTGAAAGGTGAATACTCGATAATAATTCCACGAAATTCGCTACTGGAAATAAGCTACATAGGATTAAACGAACAAGTACTTTCTGCTACAGAACTGAAGACAAACAGCCACGTCCTACTGGATGAGTCGAAAACACTCCAAGGAGAAATCGTAGTCATAAAAAAGACGTACGACGACATCTACAACCGAAAAACAGACAAATAATCCAAAACGCATTATAATGCAACCATCAGCAAAAGCCGATTTTGCTCATGCCTCTTTATCACATCTCAGCCTCCTCATCCTGTAAGCCAGCCCATCACCAGCCTTATCCGCCCCCCCATTTCTCCCATTACTCCCAGTCCTCCCCCGTTACCAGCCAAGCCAACAAAAAAAGCGTCCCCGCGAGGACAATCCTCGCGAGGACGCGGC
>USHW01000072.1 GCA_900554545.1 uncultured Prevotella sp.
AATTTTGTACGATTTTATAATCCTTTTCTCATCCAACAAAACTGCGGATGAACCCTAAATTCTCAATTCTCAATTAAAAACATGGCAAATTGAAAGATAAAATGCCACCTTTTACACGCTAAAAGGTAGCATTTTGCATTGCAAAACACGGTACATTGGCAAGCCGCTGACTGTCAGGCACTTCCGTGAAGGCAATCACCTGTATGGCAGTCAATGCCGGAACAGGGCGCAACTGTTTGTAATAAAAATATTAGTAATAAGTTTATTACTAACAAAATTATTAGTATCTTTGCTGCGATAACAGTTGTAAGAGATTATGGAAAACAAGCCTTTTGTATTCGGTGTTGCGGCTTCGGGCGACAACTTCACCGACCGTGAGAGCGAGACGGCACGCCTGCTGATGAACTTCCGCAGCGGAGTGAACACGGTGTTGATTTCGCCACGCCGCTGGGGAAAGACGTCGTTAGTGCGGAAAGTGTGCCGGCTGGCACAGACGGACGAGCTGAAAATAGTTTATCTCGACATATTCTCATGCCGGAGCGACGCCGACTTTTACGACGCTTTCGCCTCGGCTGTGCTGAAACAGACATCGACAAAGGTGGAGGAATGGATGGAGAACATCAGGCAGTTCCTGTCGCGCATAAGCCCGAAAATATCGTTAGGCGCCGACCCTGCCGCCGACTTCTCGTTCTCGTTGGAGCTTACGCCGAAAAGAGAGGACATCGACGAGATACTGCAGCTGCCCGAAAAGATAGCCGAAAAGAAAGGATGCCGCATCGTGGTGTGCATAGACGAGTTCCAGCAGATAGGCGAATTCAAGGACTCAAAGACTTTCCAGAAGCGGCTGCGCTCCGTGTGGCAGCTGCAAAAGCACGTGTCCTACTGCCTGTTCGGCAGCAAGAAGCACCTGATGAATGAGCTTTTCGAGCGCAAGAGCTTGCCGTTCTACAAGTTCGGCGACGCGATTTACCTGCAAAAAATCGCCACCGCCGACTGGGTTGGCTACATCCGCAGCCGCTTCGAGGCAACGGGAAAGAGCATACCGGCGGAGCTTGCGGAGGAGATATGTCGCAGGGTTGACAACCACTCGTCATACGTGCAGCAGCTGGCGTGGCTCGTGTGGACGCGCACCGGCAAGGAAGCCACCCGGCAGGAGCTTGAAGCCGCCTTCCAAGACATCATCGACCAGAACACGCCGCTGTTCGAGAAGCAGACCGAAAGCCTTACATCCTTCCAGATGAACTTCCTCCGCGCCATAATCGACGGCGTGCACAGCGAGTTTACCACGCAGGAAGTGATGCGCAAATACCAGCTCGGCTCGTCGGCGAACGTCAGCATAATAAAGCGCGCCCTGATAAAAAAAGAGCTTATAGAGATTGACAAGCGCAAGGCCGTCATACCCGACCCGATAATGAAAGTGTGGCTGCAAAGGGAGCTGCGGATGTGAACAAAAAGCGCAGGCACATTCTTCCGGCAATCGGTTTTAATTGAGAATGGAGAGTTGAGAATGGATAATTATGATTACCTTGAAGGTTGTCTGCCAATAAGGCAAATTATAATTATCCATTCTAAATTCTCAACTCTTAATTCAAAATACAGTTCATCCGCAAATATGTTGGATGAGAATACGATTATAAAATCATACAAACTTAATGCCCAATGAGGCACTCGGTAATCGTCATGCCGCACGCCGATGCGGCATCCACTGAATGCAGCCGATGTCATTTGACATTATTTGTGTATTCTGGATGCCGCATCGGCGTGCGGCATGACGATTACCGAGTGCCTCATTTGAAAACGATTATTTACTGAAAATAGCACAAAAAGCATCCGACACATTTGCGGATGAACCTAATATGTGGTCAATTGTAATGTAAAATGCCACCTTTTACACGCTAAAAGGTGGCATTTTGCATTGCAAAACACGGCATATTGGCAAGCCGCTGACTGTCAGGAGGTTGCGGCTTTATGTCCCGTCACACCGTAATACGCCGCAAACAGAAGACTGGGATGTGGTATTTTATTGCATCAAATGTTTTTATTTTCTTCATTATATGTGGTTTTCGGCTTTTAATAAAGCTTTTGGGAGCAATGGGAGTGATAAGACGGATAAGGCCAATATGAAAATAATAAGGCAGAGGTAATCAAGCTCCCTCCCTTCGGGAGGGTTGGGGGGGTGGGTTGTGGGCAATGCCGCTTAAAATGCGGTTTTATCTGATATTAAGCCCAAATTAAGTGCAGTTTCGTGCGTTTTTTTATTATATAATGTTTTCTTTGCATCGTGAAAACATCCTGTTATATTATGAAAAAGAAAATACTTACACTAACCTTTCTGTTGGCCGCGGCGTCGTCCGCGTTGACGGCCCTCGCGCAGAAGACCGTCTACAACCATGTGTTCGCCCCGAGCGAGGGGCTGGTGAACAAGACGGAGACGCAGTTCCGCCATGAGATTTGCCTGAACGGATACTGGGATTTCCAGCCCGTGGCCACGCCAAAAGACTTCAAACACGGCTCGGGAAAAGCGCCCGCGCTGACGAAACCCGTTGACGGGAAATGGGACAAGACGCGCATCAAGATACCGTCGCCGTGGAATGTCAACGACTTTGCAAACCGAAACCTTGAAGGTCCCGACCACCGCAACTACCCGTCGTACCCGAAAGAGTGGGAGAGCGTGAAGATGGCGTGGATGCGCAAGACGGTAGACGTGCCGGCAGACTGGAGCCGCCAGGCCGTGAGGCTGTACTTCGAGGCCGTTGCCGGAGACGCCGAGGTGTGGGTGAATGGACAGAAGGTGGGCGAGAACTTCGACCTCATGCTGCCGTTCAGCTTCGATGTCACCGACGTGGTGAAGCCCGGACAGAAGAACGAAATCCTTGTGGGCGTGCGCAGCCAGTGGCTTTTCGAGGACAACAGCACCGTAGGCCGCCGCATTCTTCCGGGCGGTTCGATGTGGTGCAACATGATAAACGGCATCTGGCAGGACGTTTACCTGCTGTCGGTGCCCAAGGTCAGCGTCACCGATGTTTACGTTAAGCCCTTAGTGTCGAAGGGTATGCTTGAGGTTGACGTCACCGTAAGCAACACGTCCGGCAAGGCGGCAAGCGTCAGTCTCGACGCCGACATATACAAATGGCTCAACCTTGCCGGTACTGATATAAACAGTGCGCCCGTGCCCGCATGGGAGCTTGGCGGCAAGCTGCTCGAAGGCAAGGCCGCGGCACAGAAGGTGGCGGCCGGCGCGGAGCACAAGTTCACGATGCAGATACCAGTGAAGGAAGGCCAGCTTGAGCTTTGGTCGCCCGAGCATCCCAACCTCAACGCAATGCTTGTAAACGTCATTGCCGACGGCAGGACTGTCGACACGAAGTACCAACGCTTCGGATGGCGCGAGTGGACGTTCGACGGCACGCGCCAGTGTCTTAACGGAAAGCCCTATCCGCTGCGCGGCGACTCGTGGCACTTCATGGGCATACCGCAGATGACGCGCCGCTACGCATGGGCGTGGTACAAGGCAATAAAAGACATGAACGGCAACGCCGTGCGCCTGCACGCGCAGGTTTATCCGCGCTTTTATATGGAAATGGCCGACGAGATGGGCATCTGCGTGCTCGGCGAAACCGGCAACTGGGCCAGCGACGGTGGTCCGAAGCTCGACAGCGAGACCTTCTGGCAGCACTCGCGCGACCACCTCACACGCTTCATCAAGCGCGACAGGAACAACCCCTCGGTGTTCGGATGGAGCATATCCAACGAGAACAAGCCCGTTATATTATATGTGTTCATGCGCCCCGACCTTATGGAAGGACAGAAGAAGGCATGGGCGGAGTGGCGTGACATAGTACGCGCCAACGACCCGACGCGCCCCTGGATTTCGTCTGACGGCGAGGACGACGGCGACGGAATACTGCCTGCCACCGTGGGACACTACGGCGACCTGAACTCGATGAAGCGCTGGCAGGGCATAGGCAAGCCCTGGGGCATCGGCGAAACGAGCATGGCTTACTACGGTACTCCCGAGCAGATAGCCAAGGTTAACGGCGAGCGAGCATACGAAAGCATGGAGGGACGCATGGAAGGACTGGCCACCGAGTGCTACGGACTTATAAAGGACATGCGCGAGATGGGCGCTTCGTACAGCTGTGTGTTCAACATGGTGTGGTACGGACTGCAGCCCCTGCCCCTCGGCAAGCACGACATAACCACCGCGCCGACGATGGACGACGGCATCTTCTTCACCGAATACAAGGAAGGTCAGCCCGGAGTGCAGCCCGAACGCATGGGTCCCTACTGCACGACGCTCAATCCCGGATATGACCCTTCGTTGCCTCTCTACCGCCCGTGGCCTATGTTCCACGCATTGCGCGCAGTCAATGCAGGTACGCAGCCGGCATGGTCGGAGTGGGCAACGGCCGACAAGGCCAAGTATGAAGCACCCAAGCCGGTGGCCGCCAAGCAGCAGTACACGAGCGTGGTGTTTGTTGGCGACACCGAGGGCAAGGCTTACTCCGCGCTCAGCGCACAGGGAGTAATGTAATACTGGCAACCGTCCGCTCGACGACCTGCTCATAGAGCCGAACGTTCCGAAGCTTACCCTCAAGATGAAGGCCGCCTTCGTGAACCCCGAAGCGAAATGACAGTGTATAAAGTGAAGAAACAATGAGAAGTAAAAAGCTTATATCCATGAAAAAACTGACCAACCGCCTCGCCGCGCTCCTTGTCGCGGCGATGGCGGCCGGCGGCTCTTTCGTCATGCGGGCTATGGAGATACATTCACAAGGGGGAAGAAAATAGTGATAAGATAAGATTGAATTTGGTATAGTAAAAGAGTAGAAGTTAAACTTTGTCCGTCGTCGTTGCGTGATGCTACGGCGGCGGATTGTTGTTTGTAAGGCGTCACAACCGCGCTAAATCCTCTTTATTTCGCGTGCCGGAACGCCGCCGACGATGGTGTCGGCCGGCACGTCTTTCGTCACCACTGCGCCTGCGGCGATGATTGCGTTGTCGCCGACGGTCACGCCGGGCAGGATTGTCGAGTTGGAGCCTACCCACACGTTGCTGCCCAGACGGATGGGAGCCGGGGTCATGGTGCGGCGGTCTTTGGCGGCGATGCCGTGGTTGAGGGTGGCGAAGACGACGTTGTGGCCTATCTGGCAGCGGTCGCCTATGTAAATGCCTCCGTGGTCCTGGAACTGGCAGCAGGCGTTGATGAACACGTCGTTGCCTATGTGCAGGTTCTTGCCGAAGTCGGTGTAGAAGGGCGGAAACATCTTGAAGCCGCGCCCGGGGGCGTTGCCTGTCAGCTCGGTCATCAGGCTGTTGATTTCCTCCTGGTTGTGGTACGCCGAGTTGAGGGTGAATGTCAGGCGGCGCGCCTCTTCGCTCATGTCGTCCATCAGGCGGTATATTTCGGGCGTGTCGAGCGGCTTTCCCGTATTCACGTAGTCTAAGAATTGTTGAAGTGTCATGTCTTTTTCTGTCTTGTTTTTATCCGGTTGCAAAGTTAATGGTCGTTGATGGAATAGTGTGTAACCAAGTGGTGGTAATTTGTATATATTTTACGGTTATGCGTTTTTTGGGTTATACGGTTATTGGGTTGTGCGGTTTTACGGTTTTTTACGGTTATGCGGTCATGCGGTTTTTGGGTTATACGGTTATTGGGTTGTGCGGTTTTACGGTTTTTTACGGTTATGCGGTCATGCGGTTTTT
>USHW01000073.1 GCA_900554545.1 uncultured Prevotella sp.
CCGCCAAGTCGCGCGCTGCCAGAAACTGGTTCTGGATGAGGTTGCCGATAAGGGCGGATTTGGCGCCGCCCATAACGTCCGGCACAACGAACATGCCGAGTGAGGAAATAAACACTAAAATTGTGCCTGCGGCAATGCCGGGCATTGTCAGCGGCAGGGTAACCTTGCGGAAAGCCGTCATCGGCGATGCGCCAAGGGCGGGGGTTCCTGTGCGCAACAGCCGCCGGCTTGCGCCCTATTTCAGTCCACACGCCGGCCTCCATGCTGTCAAAAAAGCCGTCGGGGACCTTGTAAGGCATGCGCTTCCCCACTTGGTTGAAATCAAACTCCTTTTCCATATCTTCAGGTTGTTCAGATTGTCGAGTTCATATACTTTATTATCTTCTCCTTGGCCACGTGGTAATTGGCCTTCGCGCTGGCGGCCGTCGAGCCTGTAACAGCCGCAATCTCGTCATATTCAAGCCCGTCGTAATAGCGCAGGTTGAAGGCCAGCTGCTGCTTTGTGGGCAGCGAGAGTATGGCATTCTGCAGTTTCACCGCCTCCAAGTCGCTGTAGTCAACATAGCCGTCGGCCGCCAACCGGCCCGCCCCGGCGTCCGCATCGTCGAGCGACACCCGTCCGCCGCGCCTGCGGTCTATCGCGCGCAGCGCCTCGTTGGTGGCTATGCGGTATATCCATGCGCCCAGCGAGCACTCGCCCTTGAACCGCCCCAGTGAGCGGAACGCCCGTATGAACGTCTCCTGTGCGGCGTCCTGCGCGTCGTCGTGCGACACCACCAGGCGGCGGATATGCCAGTAAACCGGCTCCCGGTATCTCGCCATGAGCAGCCGGAAGCCGCTTTCCAGGTTTTCCTTCAAGGCGGAAACTATGTCCGCGTCACTCACTGTTGCCATAAACTTGCCGTCTGTTCCGATAAGCCTGCCATAACAGGACTTCATTAAGTAAGACCCGGAAAACGGTCGGAAGTAAAAAACGGCACGGCTGTTTTTTACTGGAAGTTTTGCCTGTTTCTGCCCTGTGGCGGTCTGAAATGGATGAAGAAGGTCACTCGCCGGTGCTTCCGTCTTGCAGCGAAGCCTCCAATTCTTCAATGGTCGGCATCGTCCCCTCTATCTTTTCAGGATAGAACCGTTCAAGGTCATACTCTGAAATGCCTATTGGCTGACTGCTTGACTCCAAGGCATACTGTGCTTGTATGCGGTCTTTTTCCTTGCATATCAGCAACCCGATGGTAGGATTGTCCCTGCCCTCTTTCCTCAATATATGGTTGCAGGCCACTACGTAGCCGCCCAACTGTCCAACGTCGGCAAAGGCGAACCGGCCAATCTTCACCTCTATCACCACATAACACGACAGGTTCAGATTGTAGAAAAGCAAGTCAATGAAGTTTTCCGTGCCGCCTACTTGCAGGCGATATTCCTTGCCAACGTATGCGAAACCGGTGCCAAGCTCCGTAAGAAACCGTGTTATGTTCCTAAGCAGAGCGTCTTTGAGTATGCGCTCATTGTATGGCTTTGTTATGCCGGTAAATGCAAAATCGTATGGGTCTTTTGTCAACTCTTGCGCCAAACCGCTGTTGGTTTCAGGCAGTGTCTTATTGAAATTGGTCAATGCCTTGCCCTGCCGTTCATACATTCCGGTATCAATGAAATTAAGCAGCATGGCCCTGCTCCAACCGTTTTCCACTGTCTGGCGGACATAGAAAACCGCCTTGTCAACATTACCCTTGCATTTATCCATCAAAACTTTATGGTGTCCCCACGGCACACAGAATATGTCCGTCCGGATTTGTGCCGCAAGCTGGGGCAAAATTCCATCCGAAGAGTTTGCCCCAAGCTGGGGCAAAATGTCGAGCTTTGAAGAATATAACAGATAAAATTGCTTGCAGTAGTAGATGTTGCGCTGCGTAAGTCCTGAGACTCCGGGCATGGCTTCACGCAAATCCACAGACAGGCGGCTCATTACTTTGTCGCCCCATCGCTTCTCGACATGCAGTTCCACAATATCCCTTCCAAGTTCCCAATAGAACCCCAGCATCTCCGTATTCACCTTTACCGCCGCCTTTATCTGGCGGTTTCTATATCTCAGGGCAAGGTCTTTTACCCATTCCCTGTATTCATTGTCCAGTATTCCTATGGATTTGCTCATGAGTTTAGCTTCTTATCATTCATACTTACAACAGCCGCCTGTAGCTCGCAAGGCAAACAAGCTGCAAGTTCAGGTTCACAAGTTGAACATACAAAGATAGTGAAAGACGGATGCAAAGCCAAACGAAAAGTGAAGTTTTTTGATTGGATTTTGCCGAACCGCATTCTCTCTTCGTGAAATAAGAATAACAATCTGTTCATAATTCATCCCCGTAAGACAAGAAATATTCCAATGGGATTTTGTCCGTATCAATCCATCCGCACTTCAACGCCCATGCAAAACGCCGCCTTTTGCACTGTGAAAGGTGGCGTTTTGCATTGTAAAAGGGCACATATTGCAGGGCGGAAGGCGGCATATTGGAAATGTAACTTTATGCGCTTAAAATGCCGCGTTTTGTGATTTTATCCGGAAATTAAGCGGAAATCATCACTGTTTTTTGCCGGTTTGCATTAATTTTGCAGTGTGATTGTACGGACAGTGCCGGCAATGCACACATGAAAACGCATTTTTCCGAGAAACAACAACCTAAAAAACATTTACCTGAAGATGAGAAACAGACTTTTGCCAATTCTTTTCCTCATGGCTGCGGTGTGCTGCCATGCGGAGGATTTGAAGCTGTGGTACGGCCGGCCGGCTGTCGAGTGGACCGAGGCTCTGCCGGTAGGCAACTCGCGGATGAGCGCGATGGTTTACGGCGGAACGGCCAGCGAGACAATTCAGTTTAACGAGGAAACCTTCTGGAGCGGCGGCCCTTACAACAACGACAGCCCCGAGGCGCTGGCCTCGCTGCCCGAAGTGCGCCGCCTTATTTTCGCCGGACGCGAGAAGGAGGCCGAGCAGCTGATGTCAAAAACGTTTATGACCGGGAAGTATGGCATGGTGTTCCTGCCTGCCGGAAACCTGCGCCTTGACTTCGGACACGGCGAAGTGGCCGACTACCGGCGCGAGTTGGACCTCAACACGGCGACGGCAACGACGACATACACCGTCGGCGGCACGCGCTTTACGCGCACGGTGTTCGCCTCGATGGCCGACAAAGCCATCGTCATAAGCATCAAGTCCGACAAGCCCG
Organism: uncultured Prevotella sp.; assembly: GCA_900554545.1. Lineage (GTDB taxonomy): Bacteria > Bacteroidota > Bacteroidia > Bacteroidales > Bacteroidaceae > Prevotella. The sequence continues at coordinate 3,222 of USHW01000073.1, forward strand.
GGGCGCTGTCGTTCGCCGCGTCGATGGACAGCCAGCTCGAACATAAGGCCAAGGCCGGAGGCAAGGAGCTGTCGATGCGCGCCGAAGGCTACGGCCACGAGGGCGTTGAGGCCGCCCTGCACGCCGACTGCATAGCGCGCGTGGTGACCGACGGAAAGGCGAAGAGCGCCGACGGAAAGCTGAACATAAGCGGCGCAACCGAGGCTACAATCTACCTCGCGGCGGCCACCAACTACGTGAACTACCACGACACATCGGCCAACTCGCTGAAACGCGTCCGCCGGATGCTCGCCGACGCCATGAAATACGGCTACGCGGAAGCCCTTGAACGCCACAAGGCCAAGTATCAGGAGCAGTTCGGCCGCGTAAGCCTCAGCCTGCCGCAGACCGACAATTCGCAGAAAGAGACATGGCAGCGCGTGCGCGACTTCAACGAGGGCAACGACCCCTCGCTGGCCGCACTCATGTTCCAGTATGGCCGTTACCTGCTCATCTCAGGCTCGCAACCCGGCTCGCAACCCACCACGCTGCAAGGAAAATGGAACGACAAGCGCGACGCTCCCTGGGACAGCAAGTACACGATAAACATCAACACCGAAATGAACTACTGGCCGGCGGAGGTTACCAACCTTACGGAAACCCACTATCCGCTGTTCAGCATGCTTGAAGACCTTGCCGTGACGGGCGCGAAAACCGCTAGGACTTACTACAACGCCGAGGGCTGGACTGCCCACCACAACACCGACTTGTGGCGTATCGCAGGCCCGGTGGACGCCGCCAACTACGTATGGCCCAACGGCGGCGCATGGCTTGCACAGCACCTGTGGCAGCACTACCTGTTTACCGGCGACCGGGAGTTCCTCCGCCGCTACTATCCGGTGCTAAAGGGCACGGCCGACTTCTTCCTGACGTTCCTCACAGAGCACCCGAAGTACGGCTGGATGGTAAGCTGTCCGTCGATGTCGCCCGAACAGGGGCCTGAAGGAACGGGCACAATGGTGACCGCAGGCTGCACCATGGACAACCAGATAGCTTTCGACGCGCTCAACAGCACGCTGCTGGCCGCACGGACGCTCGGCGTTGACGAGGCTTACCAGGCACGCCTGCGCAGCATGCTCGACAGGCTGCCGCCCATGCAGGTGGGCCGCTACAACCAGCTGCAGGAGTGGCTTCAGGACGTTGACAACCCACGCAACCATCACCGCCACATATCCCACCTGTACGGACTTTACCCCAGCAACCAGATTTCTCCGTACCAGAACCCGACGCTGTTCCAGGCCGCAAAGAACACGCTGCTGCAACGCGGAGACGAGGCTACGGGCTGGAGCATCGGCTGGAAGGTGAACTTCTGGGCGCGCATGCTTGACGGCGACCATGCTTATAAGATAATATGCAACATGCTGAAGCTGCTGCCCAGCGACAAGCAGCAGAAGGAGAACCCCGACGGCAGGACGTATCCCAACCTGTTCGACGCGCACCCGCCGTTCCAGATTGACGGCAACTTCGGCTACACCGCGGGCGTGGCGGAGATGCTGTTGCAGAGCCACGACGGAGCCGTTCACCTGCTTCCGGCGCTGCCCTCGGCATGGCGTGACGGCGAAGTGAAGGGCCTCGTGGCGCGTGGAGGCTTCGTGGTGGACATGAAGTGGACCGGCGGACAGGTTGAAGAGGCCGCCGTAACGTCGCGCATCGGCGGCGTGCTGCGCGTCCGCTCGTATGTTCCGCTGAAAGGCGAGGGCCTGCGCAAGGCTGAGGGAGCATGTCCCAACGCGCTCTACGCACCAGTGGAAATCAAGCAGCCGCTCGTGTCGCAGGAGCTGAAAAGCCCCGAATGGCCCATTCTGAAAACCGTATACGAGTATGACATCGACACCCAGCCGGGCAAGACGTACCGGCTGACGAGGATGTAAGGGACAAGACCCACACCCTGTTCACTAACGACCCACCCCAGCCCTCCCGAAGGGAGGGAGCTTGAAATGACAACGGTCAAAAGCCTATCTGTCATAATATAGAATAAGGTAATCAAGCCCCCTTCCTTCGTGATGGTTAGGGTGGGGCTGTTTTTTAATTGAGAGTTGAGAATTTAGAATGGAGAATTATGATTTGCTTTGTTGGTAGACAACCTTTAAGGTAATCATAATTCTCCACTCTAAATTCGGTTCATCCGCAAATCTGTTGGATGGTTTTTATTCTATTTTCAGTAAATAATTGTTTTCAAGTGAGGCACTCGGTAATTGTCATTGCCTTAACGGCGACTTTCAGTTC
>USHW01000074.1 GCA_900554545.1 uncultured Prevotella sp.
AAATATCTCATTCCCACAACTTTTTCAATAGTTTTCTTATACCGAACTCACGTTATTTTACAAAACAACCTCAATCCGAAACATTAGTATGTGCAAAATTTGCACATCTGCTATTATATTTGAAGCATATTTTTCAAAACACGTCCACTCTTGTTTGGTTGGTTATGGCATCAATTTCGTCTGCGATTTCGTCTGATGAGAGCTTGATGTAGTCCATGAATGTCTTTTGTGTCTTATGTCCACTCACGTGCATCATCTGTAAAATGGTGTATTTGTGTGTAAGATACATATTGGTTATACCGCTGCGGCGTGCCGTATGTGTGGTGACACAATTGTAGCGAGGCATCATCACCTCTCCCTTGCTGTTACGTTCCACTGTGATTTTCCCATCATCTACCTGCTTCTTTTGCTTCATGGTCAACTTGGTCCGAACCTTCACAGCCAATGATGGCACGGTTTGGGATAACTCTTTAAGGATTTCCTTGATGTATCGGTTGAGAATAACGTCAACCACGGAAGGCAGATTATAGTTGTATTTCTCACAGATGGCTTGCAGATTAGGATTCATGATAGGGATTTTCACCTCCGTATGCGTTTTCTGCTGTACAAGCCGGATTATGGGTGTACCCTTGGCTGTAGTAGTGAAACAGTCAGGAGAAATGTTGTTATAATCACTCACACGCTGGCAAGTGTAACACCCCACCAGAAAAATGTCACGCACTTGTTCCTGTAATCCTGTTAACGGCATTTCATACAACGCTTGAAGCTCTGCTGATGTCAGATATATCTCGGCAGCCTTGTCTTTCTCGTCTATTTTCTTTTTTGAGAAACATTGAGTGGCACGGTTATTATCGTGTATGCCATCGGTATAGGCATAGCCGACAAGTGCCCGGAGTGTAACCAAATACTTGTTTTGTGCAGTAATCATGTAATGGCGCTTTTCCATATAGGCAAGGAATTTGGCCGCAAATTCACGGTTCACCATTCCCCATGTATATTGGTGCTTCTTGTCGAAGTCGTCGTATAATCTCATGAAACTGTGCCAAGACTTGACTGTTCCCGCTGAATACCTGTTATTCTTATTCAAGCGTTTTCCCGATTTAATGTCGGCGCAGAACCGTGAAAGGTAATTCCATATCTTGGCCTTCTCTGCCTCGATGCCTTCCTGAATGAGCCGTTCCTGTTCTTGACGGATACGTTCTTCTTCCAGTCTCGCTTTCTCTTCTACCTCTTTTTGTGCCCGTTGGATTTCATATTTGTTCGGGTCAGATATAGCCAATATTTCCGACTTGATATGCTGCCTGTCAAATTGAGGTGCGGACATTTCACGCTCCAACATCACTTCTATCCTGCCCAGCTTGTCATGCAACTTGGGATTTTGTTTGCGATGGCGTGCCAAAGAGTCTTCATCGGCAACGGCTGCTTTCCATTCGGCCACACCGACCTGAATATGTGTGGTAAACTGCACGTCAATCTTTCTGCCCGGAGCCTGCACCCTTATAAAAAGGGTGGCCTTTTCTTTGTTCTCGTCCTTTTTGAGGATATAGAATCTGGAAAGCGTTTTTGCCATAACTCAATCGTTTAATAATGGATAATGTTACGGCTGCAAAGTTACTATGTTTTTTCAAAAGTTACCTATAAAGTTACCTATAAAACTTGTATCGGATTAAATCATACTGCATTTAATCAAATTGAAAATACTTGATATACAGTATGTTCACAACTAAACAAATGAAATCTGTTTGACTGAAATTTAACTTTAATAGTACTGGTGGCACCACACCAAGGGAAAGAGAGTTACAGCAATGTAGCTCTCTTTTTTGTTTTTGCCGTTGTCGGGGCGGCTGGATGTGCTTGCCGGCCGGCTCTGCCGGCTGCGTCTTTTGCCTGAACGGTGTGTAACGGGAATGCCCCCGGCAGGGAGGGTTCTCCGTGTTGGGGGCATTTCAAGTGTTGTGTGGTTATTTGTCAAGGAATATGTTTGTGCCGGTTGGGGTTGCCGGGGCCAGGTGTATCGCGCCGGCTTCATACGGCAGCCATACTGTCATCTGGCCTTCTCCGCGGTTGGCCCAGGCATAATATGGTATTAGTTTCACCGTGGCGTCCTGCGTTTGCAGTCGTCCGTCGGCGTTATACGACAGTTTCTGCACTCCGGCGGTTATGATGTCGGCTCCGCCCGGTGCTTTTTCGTCTGATACGTTGAGCTGCGGCTTGCGCGGCATCAGTATCGAGAAGAGGTCGGTGCCTGGGTTGTCGGGCCATTCGGCGCAGTACACCATGGGGCCTCTTTCTACCGCCAGCATGCCTCTGTCGGCTTCAACCTTGTTGTTTGCGGCTACGAGGCGTGGCGGCATGTCGAGCGAAAGTTCTATCATGTCGCCTTTTCTCCATTTGCGGCTGATTGTGAAATAGCCTTTGTCTATTCCGCTTTCAACCGTCTTGCCGTTAACCCTTACCGTGTATCCCGGCTGTAGGTTGTCGGCGAAGCGGTACAAGTCGCTGGGCACCGCCTGTCCCCGTGCCCATCCCGGTATGCGTATCTTCATGGCGAAGTTGCCGCCGCCTTTTGTCACTGTGAGTGCCACTTTGCCTTCAAATGGGTATGAAGTGCTCTGGCTCAACGTTACTTTCCTGCCGCCTACGTTTATTTCCGACGAGCCTTCGACGAACAGGTTGACGTACAGGCTGTCGTCCCGTGTGGCGTAGATGTAGCCCGGCACGGACGGCAGGAAGCGGCACAGGTTTGACGGGCAGCAGGCGCAGCCGAACCAGGCCTTGCGCCCGTAGCCGCCGGCTGTTTCCAACGGGTTGGGGTAGAAGAAGCTGTCGCCGTTGAGTGATATGCCCGATAGCACGGCGTTGTAGAGTGTCCGTTCAAGCACGTCGTAGTATTTTGCGTCGCCGTGGAACAAGAACAGGCGGTGGTTCACGTACACGTTGCCTATGGCGGCGCACGTCTCGCAGTAGGCCGAGGCGTTGGGCAGCTCGTAGCTCTTGCCGAAGGCCTCGCCGTCGTGCCGTGCCCCTATGCCTCCGGTGATGTAGAGTTTCTTGCCTACGATGTTGTCCCATATCCTGTCGATGGCATGCACGTATGCCGTGTCGCCGGTGATGGCCGCCACGTCGGCCATGCCTGAGTACATGTATGTTGCGCGCACGGCGTGCCCTACGGCTTCATCCTGTTCCACAACGGGCTTGTGCGCCTGGCTGTATTCGTCCTTGCGCGAGGTGTATCCGCGCTTGTCGAGAAAGAATTTGGCTTCGTCAAGATATTTCTTGTCGCCCGTTGCGAGGTACAGTCTGACAAGTGCCATCTCGGCAATCTGGTGTCCCGGCACGCGCACCTTCTGCCCCTTGCCCGGCCCGATGTTGCGGCATACGCAGTCGGCGTACCTTATCGCTATGTCGAGGAAGTTGCGCTTGCCCGTGGCCTGGTAGTATGCCACAGCGCCTTCTATCATGTGTCCGAGGTTGTAAAACTCGTGGCTTCCCTCCTCAACCTTTTCCCATCGCTGCAGTCCCATCCATGCGTGCGGATGTGCCGGGTTCATGGTGCGTGCCGTGTTCAGGTATCCGTCGGGTTCCTGGGCGGCCGCCACGATGGCCAGCACGCTGTCAATGTATTGTTCGGTGCGCTTGTCGGGGAATGTCTGGAGCAGGTAGCTCGCTCCCTCGATGGTCTTGTAAACGTCGGTGTCGTCAAAGGGGAAGCCGCCTACGCTGAACGTGTCGCATGGGTTGGCCGCCTTGATGAAGTTGGCGTATCGTCCTGACTCCTCGCATTTGGCGAAAGCCAGCGGCACGGTTGTTTCGCGGCAGGCGTCGAGCCTCTGTTTCCAGAAGCCGCCGGTAACGTGCGTCGCCGTAAAGGGCACGGGCGTTATGGGGTAGCCTGCGTGCTGCGCAGTAGCTGTGGCGGCCGGCAGCATGGTGCACAGTGCCGTGAAGGTTGTAAACAGTTTTGTGGTTTTCATTTTTCTCATATCTGTATAACTAAATGTTGGTAAAGTTCAGGTTCCGGGCCGTCAGGCAAAAGCCGTCCGGCAATGGCTCGTGTTGCCACCTGCAAATTTAGTGCTTTTATTGCAATGTAAGGCGTATTTTGCCTTAAAAAGAGTGTAAAATGTACAATATGAGCTGTTCCCTTACCGTATAAGGCGGCCGTAGGGGCGCTTGCTGTGCCGTCAGGTTGTTAACTTGGCGTTCGTCCGCCGTGCGCCGCTGCGCGGCAGGATGCCGTCCGGCCTGTAATCTCCTGTGCCACAGACGGTTGCAGCAGCCGTTGCGAAAGGCCGTCTTTCGCACTGTAAAAGACTGCCTTTTGCAGTGTAAAAGACGGCAAACGGGAGCGTGAAAGACGGCCTTTTGCAAAGCCGGTGGCGGCGGCCCCACAGGCGGTGGCGTGCCCGGCGCCTTCCGGCGAAGGGTGTTTTTGCGGTGTGAAGTTTTGGCCTTTCACTGGAAAAAGGCTATTTTTGTATCACTGCAACCCGGCTTCAGCGGCCGTGGCTGCGGTCGGCCGGCTTCAGCGTGTATGCCGTGGAAAGACGCTTTGGCCAAGCATCAATGCCTGACGTGAGCTGAAAAAGCGTTCATGGCAGCCGTGGCCGCTACGGCTGCAACGGCCTGCGTCCGGCCTTGCCGCTGCGCCCCGTCCGCTGCTTCATGCCTGCCGGGCTGGCTGTGCAGGCATACAACCCGACGATATGAAAAGACACAACGTGCCCGTAGAGGGCGAACTCTTTGCCGATGACACCCAACACTGCGGCGGAATGTGGCAGGCGGCGCCGCGCCACGACCTCGACCCGCTGTTCGACAGGCTCTCGCGCTCGGCGTTCAGAAGCCGTTTCAGGCTTGACGCTGACAGCATGGCCTATGCCGTAGGGAAGGGATGCGACGTGATACGCAGCCATGCGGCACGCTTCATAAGCAGCCGCCTCGCCCCGGCCAGTCCGCCTAACGACGGCAGGCAGACGCCCATGCGCGGCCATCCTGTGTTCATAGCGCAGCACGCCACGGCGTGCTGCTGCCGCGGATGTTTTGAGAAGTGGCACGGAATACCGCGCGGACGCAGGCTTACGGACAGCGAGCAGCGCTACGCCGTAGACGTGGTTATGGAGTGGATAAGGCGGCAGCTGGAGCAGTACGGCGGCGGCGCGCGCGGCTGACTGTCTTTTCCTGAAATAGGTTGACAGTTTTTGTTTAAATAAACTACATTATTTTA
>USHW01000075.1 GCA_900554545.1 uncultured Prevotella sp.
GTTTCAGCAGGATGCTCGACGTGCGCGTGTCTTCCGCAAGTATTAGGTCGGCCTCGCGCAGTATGCGCACTGCGCGGAGCGTCATGTCTTCAAGATTTCCCACCGGTGTGGGTACGATGTACAGCAAACCCATGTCAAACTAATGTGTAGGCGGCGGTTCCGCGTGGCGTGAATGCCGCTTTGTTGGCGGACGCCGGCACTTGTCTCTGCAAATATATGCAAATAAACCACGACGGCAAAAAATCGGCGTATTTCTTTGCAATTTTTAAAACGTCTTTGTAATTTTGTGCCGAAATGGTCAACAATATGTCAGGCGAGGCACACCGCCCGGGAAGAATTGAAGTAGTGTGCGGCTCGATGTTTTCGGGCAAGACGGAAGAGCTTATAAGGCGGCTGAAGCGCGCCGAGTTTGCAAGGCAGAAGGTGGAAATATTCAAGCCGGCAATCGACACGCGCTATTCTGACATCGAAGTGGTGAGCCACGACCGCCACTCGATACCCAGCACGCCGGTGGATACATCGTCGTCGATACTCCTTTTGTCGTCAGACATCGAGGTTGTGGGCATCGACGAGGCGCAGTTTTTCGACGAAGGGCTGGTTGCCGTGTGCAACGAACTTGCCAACCGGGGCGTGCGTGTCATCGTGGCGGGGCTTGACATGGACTTCAAGGGCGTGCCGTTCGGCCCCATTCCGGCGCTCTGCGCCATAGCTGACGAGGTGACGAAGGTGCACGCCATCTGCGTAAGATGCGGCGCTTTGGCATACGTGAGCCACCGGCTTGTGGCCAACGACAAGCGGGTGATGCTCGGCGAGCAGAGCGAATACGAGCCGCTTTGCCGCGAATGCTACCGCAAGGCGGTAGAGGAGGAGGGGGCGAAAGGCTGAGGCTGACGGGCCGCCGGCGAATGGCCGCATTGTAAAAGACGGCCTTTCGCCTTGCAAAAGGCCATGAATTGCACGCTAAAAGGCCATGTTTTGCAATGCAAAAGGCCACCTTTTACACGACAGGATATAACCCGTTGATTTGCAGGTGGTTACAAACGGATGCTCAAAAGGCAATATATATACTTTCATCATGTTCCCGATAATCTCAAAACCGTACAACCTTATAACTCCCAAACCGCATAACCTTACAACCTCAAAACCACATAACCGTATAACCGCATAACCTCATAACCGCAAAAACAATGATAATCGAGGAAAAAATAACGTTTGACAAGTTTATCCGCTGGTCGTTGACAGCACTGGTGGTGATAGTCGTCTTGCTGCTGATGAATTATCTTAGCAGCGTGCTCCTGCCGTTTTTCGTGGCGTGGCTGCTGGCCTACCTGGTGTATCCGGTGGTGAAATTCGTGCAATACAGGCTGCATGTGCCTACACGCTTGCTCTCAATAATAGTCTCGCTCGTGTTCCTTGTGGCCGTCATCGGCGGTGTGTTCTATCTCATAATACCGCCCATGCTCGGGCAGTTCGACAAGTTCGGCGACGTACTTTCGAACTATCTGCACGAAAAAACGCACATAGCCAACTTCCCCGTAGCCATACAGCAGTGGATAGAGGAAAACAAGAACGGCATAAAGGACTTCTTTACCCAGGAGGACGTGGCCGCCGCGGTGAGGAACGCCATGCCCAAGGTGTTCTCCATGATAGGGCAGACGGCAAGCATACTAATCAGCGTCGTGGCCTCGCTCATCACCCTGCTGTACCTCTTCTTCATACTGCTCGACTACGAGAAGCTGGCCTCCGGCTTCATAAAGATATTCCCGAAAAAGAGCCGCCCCTTCTGGCGCGAGCTTATAGGCGACGTGGAACGCGAGATGAACAACTACATCCGCGGGCAGAGCCTCGTGGCTTTGTGCATCGGAGTGCTGTTCTGCATAGGCTTCACCATCATCGACTTCCCCATGGCTATAGGCCTCGGCATACTCATAGGCATACTAAGCCTTATACCCTACGTACACGGCCTGGCCTTCATCCCCATGCTGTTCCTGTCGCTGCTGAAGGCCGCCGACACGGGGCAGAACTTCTGGGTAATCTTCGCCTCGGCAACAGCCGTGTTCATAGTCGTGCAGGCCATCACCGACATGGTGCTCACACCGAAGATAATGGGCAAGGCCATGAGCCTTAATCCGGCGGTAATCCTCCTGTCATTGTCTGTGTGGGGCGCGCTGCTCGGCTTCATCGGGCTAATCATCGCGCTGCCGCTCACAACCCTAATCATCGCCTACTACCAGCGTTACGTTACCAAGGAAGACGTGGCCCAGTCGCCTCCTGCAGGCACGGATATGCAGCCGGAAACCTCGGAAAAAGCCCGGTTTGTACAGGAAAACGACCGAAAAGTTGAAAAAACAGACGAATAATTTGGCCGTATCGCAGAAAAAGCGTACCTTTGCACACGCTTTACGAAATCATGTCGTACGGCAAGATCCGTTAGCTCAGCTGGTAGAGCACAACACTTTTAATGTTGGGGTCTTGGGTTCGAGCCCCAAACGGATCACTCATAAAGTAAAGACAGATATAGTTAAACCGCTGATAACCAAACGTTATCAGCGGTTTTATTTTGTTCCAGGCGCACGTTCAGACGTCAAGCTTGGCAATTTAAGTGGGGATGTCTTGATGCGAAACATCAGCTGGCTGTTGGCCGGTATGTCATGCTTGGGTATGACTTTGACGGTCAACTGTGTGTGGTTTATGGACGTTGCGGCATTGCCTCAATTCGATTTGCAGATACTTTTTCAAGTGTATGTTTTGCTGTCAGCAGGTTGGCCGCATGCCGGGCGTATTGTGAAAGACGGCAAATCAGGCGGTAAAAGGTGGCCTTTCACGCTGTAATAAGTGGCTTATTGCAGCGTGAAAGGCCACCTTTTGCATAACAGAATGTAATTTGCTGACTGCCAATGCGTTGCCGATGCAGATGCGCAGCTTCGTATGATGGCGGCCGAAGTGCCGCCCGGCTGCGGATTGTTAATCGTGAATTGTGGTTTAATGATTGAGCCTAAGGGACTTCGCTTTAGTTTTTTTTCACGATAAACACCGGATAAAACGCCTGCTTGTATTGATTTTTGCGTACCTTTGCAGTGAAATTAACCAAGGCGAAGGTATGCGCAACAAGGACAATTTCACATTTCTTACATCCGCGCCGGTACACCGTGTGATACTCACAATGGCCGTCCCTACCATCATAAGCATGCTTGTAACGAGTGTGTATAACATCGTGACGACGTTCTATGTGGGGCGTATCAGCACGCAGGCCACGGCGGCCGTTGGCATAGCTTTCCCGGTTATGTCGATAATCCAGGCCGTAGGCTTCACTTTCGGGCAAGGCTCAGGCAACTACATTTCGCGCGAGCTGGGCGCACAGCGGCACGTCAACGCACGCCGCATGGCCTCCACGGGCTTCTTCAGCGCTGTGGTTACGGGTGCCGTGCTCTGCCTTGTCGGTCTGCTGCTGCTTGAGCCTTTGGTCATGCTGCTCGGCTCTACGCCCACCGTGCTGCCATACGCCAAGCGTTACCTGGCGTTCATCCTGCTGGCCATGCCGTTCATGTGTGGCGCGCTTTGCCTAAACAACCAGATGCGTTTCCAGGGCAATGCGGCTTACGCCATGTTCGGAATACTTGCCGGGGCGGTAATAAACGTGTTCCTTGCGCCTGTGTTCATTTTCGTTATGGGTATGGGAATAACGGGTGCGGGACTGTCAACGTTTGTCGGCGAGGCGTGCAGTATGGTGGTGTTGCTGGTCATGACGCACAAGGGCGGTACCATACGCATACGTCCGCGCGACTTTTCGTTGCGTTCGTCGTTGTTCAAGGAAATACTTGCCGGCGGCACGCCTTCGTTTACCCGGCAGGGAATGGCAAGCATAGGTGTGGCCCTGCTCAACGTCGCCGCAGGCCGTTTCGGCGATGCCGCGATAGCCGGCATGTCTATCGTGGGCCGTGTCTGCTTTGTCGTTTTTGCCGCTGTAATCGGTCTGGGGCAGGGTTTCCAGCCATTGTGCGGCTTTTGTTACGGTGCGCGTCTTTACGCCCGTGTGCGTGAGGGCTATTGGTTTATCGTGCGTCTCGGCACGTCGTTTCTCGTTCTTGTTGCCGTGCTGGGTTTTGCTTTTTCGGCTGAAGTGGTGGAAGTGTTCCGCCATGACCCCAAGGTTGTCGAGGTTGGCAGTGTTGCCTTGCGGTGGCAGCTGCTTACGTTGCCGCTCGGCGCGGTGGTGATGTACACCAACATGATGATGCAGACCATACGCAAGCCGTGGCAGGCCAACATCCTCGCCGCATCGCGCAACGGCCTCTTCTTCATCCCCTTAATCATTATCCTTCCGTATTTCTTCGGCTTGCTTGGCGTGGAGATGTGCCAGGCGTGCGCCGACATGCTGTCGTTCGTGCTGGCCGTGCCCATCGCCATGAGCGGATTTAAGGCGTTGAAATGAAGTAAAAAATGAAAAACGAAAAGTGAAAAATCCGTTTGCCATTGACTATATGAAGGCAAACGGATTTTTCACTTTTCGTTTTTCGCTGTTCACTTACTTTTATTCAGTCATTCTTTTCTTTAGTTCCTCTTTGCGCAGTTGCAGTTTCCTAAGTTCTTCGGCTTTGGCCTCTATTGCCTTGTCGATGCCTTCTTGTTCGATGAACTCACGGAAGTGCTGCAGCTCTTTGTAAGGAACGCCAGTGTTGATGATGTCGATTACGTCGTTGATGAACTGTCTGTCATCGTCTGCAAGGTTCTCAACCTTTTCCTTCAAATCTTTTACCTTTACCATTGTTTTGTCTCCTTTCGGTTGTTTTTATTAGCTATTAGGAGACATGCAAATAACGTGCCTGTATGCCATTTTGGCACAACGAAAAAATAAGAATTATGAGTTAACGTGAGTTCGGTATAATAATCTTACGTGAGTTCGGTATAAGAAAACGATTGAAA
>USHW01000076.1 GCA_900554545.1 uncultured Prevotella sp.
GGTGTGAGGGCTACTTGGGGTGGGTGTGAGGGCTACTTGGGGTGGGTGTGAGGGCTACTTGGGGTGGGTGTGAGGGCCACTTGGGGTGGGTGTGAGGGCCACTTGGGGTGGGTGTGGAGGCTACTGGACTGGGTGTGAGAGTTATTTGGTGTTGGATATTATGACTTGTACAATCGTTTTTCCGTCTTTCCTCTCCACCGTCAGGCGCCCTCCTACGGCCTCGGCGCGCTGCCTCATGGTGCGCTTTCCTATGCCTGCGCCGGGGCGTTCGGCAGGGGTGCCGTTGTCGGTGACGGTCAGTGAGAGGCTGTTTTCCTGCATGTCGAGCGTTACGTCGATGCTTGTCGCGCCCGAATGCTTCACGGCGTTGGCTACGGCTTCCTGCATTATGCGGTACATCTCAAGGGCGGTGGCATCGGGAACAGCGGCCCAATCGGCGTCGTCGGGCGTGGCGGTAAACGACACTTCGCAGCCCGAAGCCTCGCCGGTGCGCAGAAGATAGTCGTCGATAACTATGCAGATGTCGGCATAGTTGAACTCAGGCGGCATCAGTTCGTGCGACACCCGGCGCACCTGTTCGCGGCAGGCGGAGAGCATGCGGGCCTGTTCGGCCATGTCGCACGCGCCTTGTGCCATGCGCAGCTGCACCGTGTAGAGGTCGTTGCACACGCCGTCGTGCAGTTCCTTTGCCAGCCGTCCGCGCTCGCTTTCAAGCCCCTCGATGTAGCGTTGGGTAAGGCGGCGGTCGGTGTCGGCCTTCAACCGTGCGAACTCGGCCTCCCTTTCCCTCGCCTTCCGCCGCTGGGCGTTGACATAGAACAGCACCAACGCGGCGCAGAAGAACAACGCCAGCACGCCAATGGCTACGTACATGCGCGTCTGTGAGAGGGCGGCCTCGCTGCGTGCAAGGGCGAGTTCCTTCTCCTTCGACTGGTATTTCACGGTAAGGTCGCGCAGGCTCTCGGCCTTTTCGGCCTCGAACAGACTGTCTTTCAGCGTCACGGCGCGCCCCAGACAGTCGTAAGCCTTGTGCCACTGGCCTAACTTAGCCCACGCGTCGTGCATGTTGTTATAGCAGTCGTAAACCACGAACGGCATCTTGTCAACTCCCTTGACTGACAGTATCTTGTCAAACAATGCTATGGCGGCGTTCCAGTTCTGGCGGTTCATCTCTACGCTGCAAAGTATCTGGTAATAAGCTATGAGCGTCATCGTGTCGGCCACTTTGCCCTCAAGCTCGCGGCAACGGCTGCGCCACAATGTTTCGGCGGCCTTGTCGTTCATACGGTCGGAAACGGCAACCATGTACGCGGCGGCGCTCAATGCCGGTGCATGCAGCCCTACGGCCATGGCATGGCTGTAAGCCCCGGACAGCTGCCTGGCGGCTTCCTTGTTGTCGCCGCACATGAGGAACACCAGCCCGTCTTGCGCCATAACCTGCGACTTGAATTCACGGTCGGCACAACGCGCGGTCCAGTCGGCGCACAGGCGCGCATAATAAGCAGCCTGTTCCTTGTGCTGCATGTCAATGTGCAGGGTGGCAAGGTTGAGATACAGCACGGCAGCCTCTTGCCGGGCGTCCTCTCCGGCACGGCGTTTGTACGCCTCGGTGGTGCACAGCTTCATGGCCTCGCCGTAGCGTTTAAGGGCTTCGTCGAGCTTTCCCATCGTGCGGAGGTAGACTCCCAACGACGAGTTAAGGCCGACAATGGCCGCCGTGTCGCCGCCGGCTATGGCCTCGGCAAGAGCCTTTTCGGCCACGACAACAGCCGAGTCGTTCTTGCCTTCGGCGTGAAGCGCGTCGGCCTTCTGCCGCATGTCGTCAAGCGTTCCGCCGCCGTAAGCAGCGGCGCATACGAGTGGCAAAAGCAATGTTAGAAGCGTTTTCAGTGTCTTCATGGTGTCAACAGTTTAAAGGTTATTAGGCAATGATTATGCAAATGAGCGGAAAGCAAGCAATACTGCAGTTTCACAAATGCAGCTTATTTTATGCAAAGATAGTGAAAGGCGAGCGCAACGGCAAACGAAAAACGATGTTTTTTGGTTTGGCAATGCCGAGCCGCATCCCATCTCCGCGGAACAAAGATAGGCAAAAAACACCATAGCGGCATGCAAAAATGTAAATATTTTTCCGTAAAGGGGAAAACATGCAAACCGAAAGTTGTAGCCCGGCATTGTAATAAAACGGCGCGCAGGCCGTTAATATCAGTAATGAACGACACTGAAAAGACACGCAACAGCTACACACATGTACTGAAATACACGGGTGTTTTCGGCGGTGTGCAGGGGCTGAACATTATAATCGGCCTCGTGCGCAGCAAGCTCGTGGCCGTTATCCTCGGCCCGGCGGGCATGGGACTGGCGTCGCTGCTCAACACGGTTGCCAACTTCGTGTCGCAGGCCACCAACCTCGGCATATCGTTCAGCGCGGTGAAACACCTGTCGGAAATATTCGACAGCGGCGACGAACAACGCATACAGGAGTTCGTGAAGACCGTCCGCGCATGGAGCATGGTGGCCGCACTGGCCGGAGCGGCGGTGTGCATGGCGGCCTCGCCGCTGCTCGCCGGATACGCTTTCGGCGGCGAAGGGCACGCATGGCAGGTAATGGCACTTGCGCCGACGGTGGCCGCGATGGCGTTGACGGGCGGCGAAACGGCAATACTGAAGGGTGCGCGCCGCCTGCGCGAGCTGGCCAAGACTCAGGTGATGCTGGTCGTAATGTCGCTCGCCATAGCCGTACCCATATACCTGCTGATGGGCATCGGCGGCATAATACCCGTAATAACGCTCACCGCGCTGGCCGCCCTCGTCGTTACGGCACGCTTCTCGCTGCGCCTGTATCCGCTCTCGCTGCGCTGCGCACGGCGTACACTTGGTGAAGGAACAGACATGGTGCGCTTGGGGTTGGCGTTCATAATGTCGGGCGTGTTCGGCAGCGGAGCCGAGATGATAGTGCGCTCGTTCCTCAACACGGCAGGCGGACTTGACATCGTTGGCCTGTACAACGCCGGCTACGTGCTTACCGTGACATACGCCGGAATGGTGTTCACGGCGATGGAGACCGACTATTTTCCGCGCCTCTCGGCCGTCAACCACGACACCGAGGCCGTCAACACGGCGGCCAACAGGCAAATAGAAGTGACGCTGCTCATCATCGCGCCGATGCTGACGTTCATGCTCGCGGCCCTGCCCAGGCTCATACCGCTGCTGTACAGCGGCAAGTTCACTCCCGTAACGGGCATGGCGCAAGCGGCGGTATTAGCAATGTTTGCAAAAGCATTCACCACCCCCTTGGAATACATCACCCTCGCCAAAGGACACTCAAAGGCTTACCTTGCACTCGAATTCGCATTCGATGCCGCTTTCGCAATCCTCGTAATAATGTTTTTCAGGTGGTGGGGATTGACAGGTACAGGCTTCGGGCTCTTGGCTGCTTACATGGCAAACACGGTCATGATATACCTATACGCACACATAAGGTATAAATACCGCGTATCTAAAAAGGTATTGGCCTACGCTGGCATACAATTCCCGATAGGCGTAGCGGCCTATGCCTGCACATTCATAGACGACACTCTAACATACATCGCGACGGAAGCGGCTGCCACAATTGCCAGCACCGCCGTGTCTTTATACATATTATATAAAAACACATCGGCATGGGACAAGATAAAAATGAAGTGTCTGAAAAAGCGGTAAAGGTATCCATACTCGTCGCCGTTTACAACGCGGAGAACAGCATCGGGAAATGCCTGGACTCGCTTACTGCACAAACCTTGAAAGACATTCAGGTAATCTGCATCGATGACGGTTCGACAGACAAGTCACCATCGATACTTGACGAATACGCAAAACGTGACAAACGGATAAACGTAATACACCTCAAAGAAAACCAAGGATTAGCACACGCAAGGAATATCGGCCTCAACATTGCCATAGGCGAATATACATGTATGCTTGATTCTGACGATTGGTTTGCCCCCGATGCCTTGGAAAAAGCAGTTGAAGTCTTTGAAAAACACCCTTTCACCGACTGTGTACTGTTCAAGTTCATACTGGTATTCCCCGATAGGGAAGAAACCTTTAAAATGCCGGATTTTGAAGTACTCAACGGCCAAGAGGCGTTTAGCCTTAGTTTGGGATGGCGCATACACGGAGTATACATGGTGCGGACGGAAATACACAAGAAACATCCTTATGACGAAACTTGCCACCTTTACAGCGACGAAAACACAACGCACATACATTATTCCATGTCGCGTGAGGTTAGGGTATGCGACGGGATTTATTACTACCTGCAACATGAGAAGTCGGCAACCCACTCTATAAGCGTGCGAAAATTTGACAAAATGAAGGCTGACTACAGCCTTCGCACGCAAATAACAAGACTCGGTATGCCTAAAAGAACTATTGATATGTATGAGAACCAAAGGTGGCTCAACATCGTAAACACGTACATGTTTTACCATTGCCATGGTAAAGAACTTGTACGGAAAGAAAGGATTTACGGCCTTGAAGAGATGAAACGAGCCTGGAAAAGCATAGACAGGAAAGCCTTGGACACCAAAACCACACGCAAATTCGGCTACATGCCAATGCCTGTATGGAGCTTGTTCAGGTTGCAGGAATGGGCTTACTTCACACTTAGAGGACTGCTCGGACGGAATAAATAAACACGAAGCCGTTTTTATCCCGAAAACTACCGGCTTGCAAAACACGGTCTTTCGCCCTGCAAAAGGCCGCAAAACGCATGGCAAAAGGCCGCCTTTCATGTTGTGAAAGGCGGCCTTTTGTCTTTTCCTGAAATAGGTTGACAGTTTTTGTTTAAATAAACTACATTATTT
>USHW01000077.1 GCA_900554545.1 uncultured Prevotella sp.
TGTTGCTCAGGAACTTATAAATAAAGTTAAATCAAAGTGTTGCGGAATTAAGGTATATAAAGCCTATGGCATAAGACCTGACCAAGACATAAGATAAGAAAGCGTTAGCTTTGTATTCTTGTTTCGGAAAAATCTCCATTTTTTAGGAAACGCCAAGAGTAGAAGTTAATGCTCACGCCCTAAAGGCGTGTGCTTTTACTCGTATATGGTGTTATGGTGTTTGGTGATACCTCCGAAACATAGACGAAGTTATAAGTCCACGTTTTTTTATTGTCTCCATCCAAAGCCCACGGACTTGCACATTTATTATTCATCAACCTTCAACCGACTAAAAAAGCATGAGAAAAGTATTTACACTGGCAATAGTGTCAGCCTTAATGATGTCGTATTCCGCCAGCGCACAGGGCGTGAAGTTCGGCAAAAGATACATGAAGCAGCGCATGGAGCTGCGCAAACAGGAGGCGGCGAAAAAGGCAGCAGCCAAGGCCGCAAAGGAAACGCAGACCCTCAAGGCGAACGCAAACAACATTCTTGACGAATACGAGGAAAAAGACGAAGACCGCATTTACCGGTACGTCTACGCATACGACAAGAACAAGATGCGTTCATCCGAAACCATCTACCTTAAGGAAAAGACCGACGGAGTATGGGGCGAAGAGAAGCTCTACACCGTAGGCCGCTACACCTACGAGTATGACACGCAGGACAGACTGTCTGTAAAAACCGTGACATACGACGAGAACGACCTGTTTGACACGTACCGCGTGATGGTCACTTACGGCGACGGCGTGACGGAATACAAGAAGTACATTTGGGACGATAGCGACAACATGTACCGCTTAAACGAAAGCTGGAGCTACCATGACAACGGCGTGCTGGCATCATACGTCGAATATAACTACGACGGCGATATTGAAACCGGGTCAACATTCGACGCCAACGGCGTGAGCACCGGCTACATATTCTACGGCTCATACAAGATGACGTTCGACGGAGAGCTGAACAATCCTGTCGTGACATATTACCATCTTGACTGGAACGGAGACGATACGTCAACATGGAACATGGAAAAACAAGAAACCTACAAATATGACCCGTCCAACGGAAGGCTTGTGGAGTACACCTTATATGACAACTATTATGACGAATATTATGACGCAAAAAAGTACACGTACACTTACGATGAGCTTGGACGCATCATCGCGATAAGGGAATACGATGAAGCCGGTAATGATGAGTCAAATGGCTCTACCGACCCGGGAGCAGACATCAACGGAGACGGAGTGGTGGATGAGAACGACAGACCTGCCTACACAGCCGCAAGGACAAGCGTAACGGACGGCACTGAATGGGAACTCTATTGCGAAGAGGTGTACACTTACTTCAACGACGAAGTTTACGGCGTGGGCAACACGTGGCACGACGTGTTCGGCATGGACGGCCCCTTGTCGCGAATCGACGTGCTCGACGAGGACGGGGAAAAGCAGGAGACAATCTTCACACGTGACACTGACGGCAAGCTGACCGACATCGCGTTCCCCGGACAGGTGACAGACTCTTACTACACATCGACTGACAAGGCTACGATTGACGCCAACGGTCAAATCTTAAAGATAGAACAAGAATATTCATACGAAAGCGGTTCATGGGAGGACGACCCCAACTATAATGGAGAATACCGCTCCGAGTACGGCTATTTCTCGACCGATTACACTTGGGAAAACGGCCAAGTGGTAAAGGTTTATACGACAGACAAGTATGAAAGCATGGTAGAAGGCCAGCCACCTTACGCCTATGAACGGCACGAAACTTACAAATACACCTACGGCGACGGCAAATTTACACAGCTAAATTACGACGACGACGGCACAACACTTGTCTCCACAATCACTATTGAGGAGCAGGATGCTATGCGGAAGGTGTATTACAGCAAACCCAGCAACAGCTATACCAACGATGAAACCATAGCAAGATACGTGCAGACGGAGGACATCTCGTTCGTAAGACCTAACCTGAAGGCCGACGTTGAAGGCATGACAGCTGACAGCACGATTGTCGTTTCGGTGGCAGGACGTGTAGTGTGCGCATACGAAGGAGAGTCGAATTCCGGATTCGGATACCTCGACAATGATGATTACTATTCGTCTTTGCTGGAGTATGACAACACCGCTTACTACGCCAACACGATTTCAGGCTCGACGTATTTCACCATAGAGCACGACGGCAACGAGACTGTATGCAGCGACATCAAGGGACTGCCCATCTACATCCTTACCGACGGACGGCTGACGAAGGAGTATAAATATTATGATATAGCCCAAGAAATTGGCCCGGATGTTCCCAATGAACAGCAGGCAACGGCCATGCGTGCGGCATCCATCCCGGAAGGACAGGCGTATGATGAAATCACGTATGTATATGACGCTGACGGCCGCCTGGCCGGCAAGACCGAAGTTTCGGTTGACGAGAACGGCACACGCACCGAGGAAATCACCCTTGAATACAAGTACGACGAGGCTTCCGGCATAGCGTCGGTAGAAGCCGACGCAAAGGTTGGCGTCACCCTTGACGGCCGCCGCATCGGCCTTTCTGACAACAGCGCGTTCAGCGTATGCACCGTCGGCGGACAGGTTATAGCCGCCGGAGTGACATCATACACATTCAACTCGCCGGGCATTTACATCATAAATGCCGGCGGAATAACCACCAAGGTTGCAGTGAAGTAAATCCAATTGACGGCCTTTCACCATCCAAAAGGCCGTCAATTGCAAGCCAAAAGGCCGTCTTTCGCGATGCGAAAGGCGGCCTTTTACAATACCACTGATTATCAACAAGTTACAATTACTTATCAAAAAAAAGACTCACGGACGGCACAAAGCCTCGCATACCTTGTCCTGAAACCTGCGGCCAATGGCTGCACGGCGTATGCCCATGTTGATGATTGAAAAGCAGAGAGCATGCCCGTTGGCCGCCGTGCAGTAGCCGGCCAGTGCGCTTACGCCGGTCACGGTGCCCGTCTTTGCATGCACGTTGCCGCGTGCATGGCCGCGGCGCATGCGGTCGTCAAGCGTGCCGTCCACCCCGGCTATCGGCATCGAGGCGTACAGCGGCACGTAAATGTAATCCCTGCTGTAGGCGTGGCGCAGGAAAGCCACTTCCAATTCAGGCGACACATAGTTGTAAAGCGACAGTCCGCTGCCGTCGGCTATGTAGTATTTTGACGGTTCGAAGCCGAGGCGTTCAACCAATTTGTTCATCTCGCGGCGGCCCTGCTTTGCCGTAACATGCGCCCTGCCGCTTGCCGACGAGGCAAGAAGATAGAACAAAGACTCCGAATACAGGTTGTCACTTTCCTTCATCATGCGCGGCAACACGTCGCTCACACGGTGCGTGACGGCACACAGCATGCGTGCGTCTTGCGGCACACCATCCTCCCTTGTATCGCCTTCAACAACAATACCGACGCTGCGCAGACGGGCTACAAACTTCTCCATAAACTCGTCTTTGCCTGAAAGCAGCAGCGGCGTGAGCACCGGATTGTCGTCGTCCCAGCACCAACCTTCGCCCAAGCGGTCGCTGTCCTTCATCGAAAGGTCAGCATACAGATTGCCGCGCAGCGTGTCAACACCGAGCGAGCGCACACTGTCAACAAACTCGTCGAGGTCTGACAAGTTGAAAACCGGGTCGAAACCGCCGCGGCAGTACAGGTTTCCATTGAGTACATTGCCGTCCACCGTGCCGTCAACATACAGCCGGGTGTTATAGCGGTAGTCGCTGCCGAGACGGTCGAGCGCAGCCACGGCCACCATCATCTTCAGCGAACTGGCCGGGCGCATCAGCTGTTTCTCGTTGTATTTATATATTACCGAGTCAGCCGTAAGGTCGTAAACCATCAGCCCTACGGCAGAAGTCTCGAACATGTCGTCCTGCAACAACACGTCAAGACGCGACTGCACGTTTAGCGGCCACAGTCCTTCGCCTTCATATCCAGCCGTATCCGCCGCGGCAGTGTCCGTGCTTACGGTATCAGCCTTAGCCACAACGCCTGCGCGGAAGGCCGTCCCCTGCCCTGCCGCAGCATACAGACAGGGAACTGACAACAACAAAACGGTTGCCCAAACAGCGGCAACCTTACGTATATGTAGAATGCTTTTAGCCATTTTCTTCACCTTTTCACCCTTTCACTTTTTCACTGTTTCCAGCCATTTCTCACCTTTTCACTTTCTCACCTTCTCACCTTTCAATCTCCGTTTGCCTGCGCTTTATCTCTCCGATAAACGCCTCCTCGTTGACAGGTTGCAACGAAACGGTGTGCCCTGCGCCATAAGTCAGCAGCACATACCTTACCCCGAGCACCCCGGCACGCATCCTTTCTGCCTTCACAATGTCGCTTACCTTTATATATATTGGCCGCGAGAAGCGCCCCCGACTGACAACAAGCCGCCCGTCGGCAGTGAACGTATAGGCCGTGTGCAGCACCCTCTCAACCATCATCACCACGGCAACCATGAGCATCAGGCCCACCACTGCGTTAGCCGCCGACCTGTGCCAAAACGCGCACAAAACGGCAACGCCCACCGCAACGATGGCCGCATAATTGAGGAAAGACGCACGGTAATGGAAAGTACGGTCTGTCATTTCAACCGACAAAGATAGTGAAAGGTGAGCGCAAAGACAAATGAAAAACGAAGTTTTTTTGTTTGTCTTTGCCGAACCGCATCCTATCTTCGTGAAACATAGATAGTGAAAGCCGAGCGAAAAGCAAAATATTTTTGTAACGTGAGTTCGGTATAAGAAAACGATTGAAAAAGTTGTGGGAATGAAATATTT
>USHW01000078.1 GCA_900554545.1 uncultured Prevotella sp.
CAAACCTGTAACCTTCTGATCCGTAGTCAGATGCTCTATTCAGTTGAGCCACGGGGCCTTTCCCTTAATTGCGATGCAAAGGTACGCAGTTTTTTTGGAACCACCAAATGTTTTCGCGTCTTTTTTCAATAAAATTCTATTTTTGCATGGATAAAAGCCTTTTTTGCATGAAAATGTAAAATAATTACACTTTCTGAGCATTGTTTACAAAGTGCATCCAAAGATAATTTGAACAGAAAAATAAAAGCCGATGGATACAAACATGTATCCACCGGCTATTTGTTTCACCTTATTTTATTCTGTCAACGTATGCGGTCTGCCGAGCGCACTAACGCCTCATCGGCCAAGATGGCTTTCCTTGCCATGAAGTGAAGTATTATCGATACGGCAGGAAGAGCCGACGTTATCGATACGCTGAAACTTCCACCTACACCCTTCGTATTCAACGTCATGGCCGCCAATACAACATACCATCCAAGCAGAAGCAGTATGTTGAACATACAGAAGCGGCTTTGGGTAATCCTATTCTTATACGAGAAGATTGCCAACAGTGAAATGGGGCAAGTGACAAGCAGTATGGCGAACAGTGCCCATACAGAAAAATCATGGCTACCATCGGGACGTGTAATCCAAAGATTATACAGAACCGACTTTCCGCCCATTACGTTTCCTGCCGCAAACTCGCCCAACGGAAGGCACAGGCAGATTACCGCCGCTATCACTGCTATCAGCAGGAACAATGTCTGTTTACGCTGTATCATTGTGCTTCCTTTGCGTTGTCCTTCTGGGTGTCACGCCAATACACGTTGCCGTCGAGGAACTCCTGTGTAGCCAAGAGAGTAGGCTTCGGCAGTTTCTCATAATACCTTGATATTTCTATTTGTTCCCTATTCTCGAAAACTTCCTCAAGGCTGTCGTTGTAAGACGCAAACTCTGCAAGCTTCTTGCTCAAATCCTGCTTTATTTCAACAGAGATTTGGTTTGCGCGCTTGGAAATGATGGCAACGCTTTCGTAGATGTTTCCTGTTTCATCACAGAGATCCATGATATTGCGAGTCACTGTGTTCGTAGGGGCTTTTGACTTTTTGTAATCCATTTTATAATGTAGGTTATAATTTTTGTTGTTATTTCTCTCCTGTGTATTTCTTGCACGATGCGATGTATTTCTCGGCAAGTTTCTTGTTTTTCGATTCCGGATACTCGTTTATGAAACCGTAGCATTCGTCTTCGGCATCCCTGTAACGGTCAAGCTTCTTTTCCTCCACGCTCTGCTGTGCCAGTTCGAACTTGCTTTTCATTATAAGCAAAGCGAAGTCTTCGCGCATTGCGCTGTAGGGATAGTCGTTTATAGCGTTTTGCGCCGTGATGATGCAAGCCTCGTAGTTGCTTCCTCCGCTGGTGCAGTTGCCGAAGTAAGTGCCGAGGTTGTAATACAGCTCCGCCGAATAAAGCTCTTTCTTCACAAGCTTGTCCTGCAGTTCAAACAGCCTTTGCTGCGCCTTGTCCTTAAGCTTGGCTTCAGGGTAAATATCCATATACTCCTGGAATGCGGCTATCGAGTTTACAGTCTGCGTCTGGTCCAGTCGCGGCTCTGGTGTGCTCATGTACAGGCTTTCACCTATATAAAAAGAGGCCATCTCGGCATAAATGCCTTTAGGATAAGTCTGCCTGTACTTCTTGAATGTCATCGCTGCGCCCTCATAATCCATGTCGTTATACTGCGCCATGGCGAGCATATAGAGGCTCTCCTCCGCGTTGTCCGTACCCTTCTGGATGGTCACAAGCTCTTGCAGCAGCGTTATGGCCTGCGCATATTTGCCACGGGCAAAGCACTCCTTTGCATACTCGTACTTGTAAGCGTAATTCTGTGATTTATACACTTGATTGAATTCGTGTGCGCACCCTGAAAGCAATATTACGGCAAATATTGGGATTAGAAATTTCTTCTTCATAAAATTCCGTATTTGGCTGCAAAAATACACATTATCTTATAATTGGCAAAGCTTTGCTGCCAATTTTGCAAAAATTTCACTTTTATGTATGCCTTTATTGCCGGTAATCATGAATATTGCGTAACTTTGCAGACTGCCCGGGCGCATCTTGCGGAACAGGGCTGCATGCCAAGGTTTGCAAAAGGCGGTCTTTCGCCTTGCAATATGCGGCATTTTGGAGCGTAAAAGGCGACCTTTTGCGACGCAATATAAGGTTTTTGGAAAGTCCGCAGCAACATGCTGAATGACAGGAACTTACGTCTTGCCTCGTATTTTCCAATCCGTCTGCGCCCTACCCTTGCCCTTCAACATGAATTTTAAGCCATGAGTGATTTCAAACTTGTTTCCGGATATAGTCCTACTGGCGACCAGCCTGAAGCCATCCGCCAGCTTACCGACGGCGTGCTTGCCGGCGACGAGGCGCAGGTTCTGCTCGGCGTAACCGGCTCCGGCAAGACGTTCACCATTGCAAACGTCATTGCCAATGTGAACAAACCTACGCTCATCCTGAGCCACAACAAAACGCTTGCAGCCCAGCTGTACAGCGAGATGAAGTCGTTTTTCCCCGACAACGCCGTGGAATACTACGTTTCATACTACGATTATTACCAGCCCGAAGCATACCTGCCGCAGACCGACACCTACATCGAGAAGGATTTGGCTATCAACGAGGAGATTGACCGCCTGCGCCTTTCGGCTGTCTCGTCACTGCTTTCAGGGCGGAAGGATGTCGTTGTGGTGTCTTCAGTGTCGTGCATTTACGGTATGGGCGGCCCTGTGGAGATGGCGAAGAGCGGCATTTCGCTCAAACGCGGACAGAAGCTCGACCGCAACGCTTTCCTGCGCAGCCTCGTCAACGCCCTCTACGTGCGTAACGACATAGAGCTGAAGCGCGGCAATTTCCGCGTAAAGGGCGACACGGTAGACATATTCATGGCGTACAGCGACAACGTGTTGCGCGTGTCGTTCTGGGACGACGAAATCGACTCAATCGAGGAAATTGACTCCATAAGTTTCCACCGTATGGCCTCTTTCGACGAATATCAGATTTACCCGGCCAACCTCTTCGTAACATCAAAAGAGCAGACGGAAATCGCCATACGTGAAATACAGGACGACCTGACCAAACAGATAGATTACTTTAACGAGATTGGCGACACCATTAAGGCCCAGCGCATTAAGGAACGTGTTGAATATGACATGGAGATGATTAAGGAGCTGGGACATTGCTCAGGCATAGAGAACTATTCTCGATATTTCGACGGACGCCAGCCGGGACAGAAGCCGTACTGTCTGCTTGACTTTTTCCCGAAAGATTACCTGCTCGTTATCGACGAGAGCCATGTCAGCGTGCCGCAAATCAGCGCGATGTACGGCGGCGACCGCGCAAGGAAAACCAACCTCGTGGAATACGGTTTCCGGCTTCCTGCGGCGTTCGACAACCGTCCTCTGACATTCGACGAGTTCCACTCGATGATACATCAGGTCATATACGTCTCGGCAACACCCGCCGACTACGAGCTTGCAGAGGCCGGCGGAATTGTCGTCGAGCAGGTAATACGCCCTACCGGGCTGCTCGACCCCGAAATAGAAGTGCGCCCGAGCGATAACCAAGTGGACGACCTCATGGAGGAAATACTGCAACGCAACGGGCGCGGAGAGCGCACCCTCGTCACCACTTTGACAAAACGCATGTCCGAGGAGCTGACCGAATACCTGCTGAATGACGGCATCCGGGCCAATTACATACACAGCGACGTTGCCACGCTCGACCGTGTTAAAATCATGAACGACCTGCGCGAGGGTGTGTTCGACGTCCTTGTGGGCGTCAATCTGTTGCGCGAGGGGTTGGACTTGCCCGAAGTCTCGCTCGTAGCGATACTCGATGCCGACAAGGAAGGCTTCCTCCGTTCGCACCGCTCGCTGACGCAGACCGCCGGACGTGCCGCCCGAAACGTAAACGGCAAGGTAATAATGTATGCAGACAAGATAACGGCCAGCATGCAGCTGACCATCGACGAGACACTGCGCCGACGCGAAAAACAGCTGCATTATAACGAGCTTCACCACATAGTTCCGCGCCAGATAACCAAAGACATCAAGCGCAATGCGCTCGGCACTGCCCCGGTCGAGGAAGCAGCACCAAAGACTTCGCCCAAGTACAAGCCGTATATCGAGGAAGAGCACGTGGCTTTCGCCGCCGACCCCATTGTGCAGACAATGAGCCGCGAGCAGCTTGAAAAGAGCATAGCCAACACCACACGCCTTATGAAAAAGGCCGCCAAAGAGCTTGACTTCATACAGGCCGCACAGTTCCGCGACGAGCTTCTGCGGCTACAGGCCATGCTGGAAGAAAAAGAATAGCAAAGAAAGCGGAATGACTGTTCCGCTTTCTTTTTGATTTTCCATGACGTTCCCACGTTGCGTTCTTCTGAAATGGAAATACGTTTGGCCGAAATAACGCCCGTAAAAGTGCGCAAACGCAAATGCCTTCAGGACAATGCGTTATAGCGAAACATTGCAAAATGTGCAGCCGCAAGACGCCGGAACAGGGCGCAAAAACCGTCAAAACACGTGAGTTCGGTATAAGAAAACGATTGAAAAAGTTGTGGGAATGAAATATTTTT
>USHW01000079.1 GCA_900554545.1 uncultured Prevotella sp.
GTTTTGGGGCACAACGCTCTGAGACTTTTAGTAGGGTTGCGGAATTGAGGAATATGAAAAAAGTATTCCACATAGTAACCCATTTCGATGTTGGCGGAGCGGAACGCGTGGCGGTAAACATTGCCAAATCGCGTACCGAAGGCTACGAATACCATGTCGTAGAGCTTGTACGTGCCCATTCGCAGTTTACAAAAGTGTTTACAAACGAACTTCGCGAGGCCGGCATACGCTATCACCGCGCCCATGTGCCCGACGTGCATTTCCATTACGTTTTCCAGCGTATAGCCGCCATAGTGTTCCCGTTGTGGTTCTTGCCGCTGTTCTTGAAGCACCGTCCGGCTGCAATCCATACGCACACCGAGATGCCCGACCTGGCCGTGTGGTGGCTGTTTACGCTCTTTCCGCGCCTGTTGAAGGGCTGCAAGGTGGTGCGTACAATCCACAACACCGTGTTGTGGACGGGGCTGAAGAATACAGGACGCCGTGTGGAGCGGTTCTTCATACGGCACGGGTGCAACGTTGCCATATCGCAGTCGGTGCTCGACAACTATGTCAGGGAGTACGGGCAGACGCCTCCTATAATATACAACGGCGTGGAGGAAACCGTACAACGGAGTTGCGAATGGGTGCGAAAAGAAAATATAAACATACTGTTCGCAGGACGGTTGGAGCCACAGAAGGGCATAAGCACGCTCATTGAGCTTGTAAAGCGGATGAAGGACGACAGCCGTTTCCACTTTTACATTGTCGGCGACGGCAGTCTCCGCCCCGTTGTAGAGCGCGAACTTGGCTCCTTGCCTTGTGTCACTCTGCACGCTCCTGTGCACGGACTGGCCGCATGTTTGTCGTCGTTTGACTATATGCTGATGCCTTCAGAGTTCGAGGGACTTAGCATTATGTCAATCGAAGCGAGCCTTGCCGGCCTGCCGGTTATTGCCAACAGTTGCCCGGGACTGCGTGACACGTTGCCGCCGGACTGGCCTTTGGCCGTGTGTCAAAACAGCCTTGACGAGTATGCTGAAATCTTCAAGAACCTTGAAAAACGTGCGAATGGCAGCGTGTTAAGTAAAAAAGCACAGGTGTTCGCACGGCGGATGTTCGGTGTAAGGCGCATGCAGGAGGAATATGAGAAAAGATATTGAATACCCGCTCCAGCCTTCCCGAAGGGAGGAAGCTTGGCATGCTTTGCCGGTTTCGCTTCCGGCGTATTCTCCATATACGGCTCATCAGCCCAATCGGGCTTATATATAGTAATGTGAACGATGATGAAAACAGCAGACAAGGCGCATCAATCCCCCTCCCTTGGGGCAGATGGGGGTGGGTGTAGGGTTGTGAAAGGTGTCCGTAATGCCATTTCCACCGCCTATAACACTGTCTTTCGTGCCGTTCGGCGGTACGACATTACGCCATGGGACCATGACCCTGTGACGGAGAAAAGCATCTACGGCGTGTACCATGTGTTTTGTGACAAGGGCTGGCGCGAGCTTGTTGCCGACCAAATAGGCTGCCTGAAGCGGAGCGGCCTGTGGGAAAAGACGTCGCGCCTGTACATCAGTTGCATCGTAATCGACAGGCAGGAGGCCGACGAACTGTTGCGGCTTGTCGGCGAGGACAGGGCAGAGCTTGTGTCGGTAGAGACCGACCCGATGAAGTTCGAGTATCCAGCGCTTGAGTTCATCCGCGCCAAGAGCCATGAGGAAGACTGCCTGCTGTACTATTTCCATACGAAGGGCGTGTCTTATTACGGCGGCGACTGCAAGGACGGGAACTACCTGCGTTTCCGCCGCAACGTGTTGGCGTGGCGGCACATGATGGAGTATTTCATCTTCACCAAGTGGCGCGTGGCCTTCAATGTGCTGCAAGACGGTTATGATACTTACGGATGTTACCGTCTGCCGCCTTATCCCAAGCCTTGTTACCTGTATGCCGGCAATTTCTGGTGGGTGCGTTCAGACTATGTGCTCCGTCTGCCTCCGTTCCCCAAAAATAAGATAGCCACAAACCGTTTCATTGCCGAGGAGTGGCTGTATAAGGCCGGGCCGAGGGACTTTTCGGCCTTCGACCCCCTGGCAGACCTTTATTATGTGTATATGGACGAGGCGCTTTACACGTCGGACAGGCTGCCAGTGCTTAAGTGGATGAGATATGTGTGGAGGTTCAATTGGGTGAAGATGTGCAAGCACTTGTTCAGGTACGACTACAAGGCGAAGCGCCAAAAACGCTACCAGGTGTTGCACAAGTGAGAGCCGGGGCTTCCCTTTTTGTCAGGAGAAAAGGTGTAGGCAGTCCGTGTATGTGTGCTTACGGGCGTCCGATTGCAATCAGATGAAGGCAGGCAGTCAAGCTCCCTTATTTCGGGATGGCAGTGGATGGTTTCCAATATGCCATCTTTTACCGTGCAAAAGGCCACCTTTTGCACGCTGAAAGGCGGCCTTTTGCACGGTAAAAGACCGTCTTTTGCAACACCCTTTGTTTACGGGCGTTTTGCGGCGTGCGTCCTCCTGCCGTGCGCCGGGTGGTGATATGTTGCGACGCTGCTGCCCGTAAGTTGCGGAAGGGCATAAAAAATGCGCCGCAACTCTTCACGAGCTGCGGCGCATCAAGAATATGTTTAACTAAAAAACCTTTTCGATTCGAAAGGTAACCTCACGGTCCCCTTTGTCATCCTAAATAATCATGAAAACTTTACCTTAAACTAATACTATTTACTAACCTAAACAATTTATTAACCTTTTGACGATGCAAAGATACAACGAATTTGCGTTCGTGTCAATACTTTTTGCTGCGTTTTTGTTATCTTAACACCTTTTCTTGATGCAAATCAATAATTTGTGTGCGCAAACAGCGATTAAAATGCCCCTAAATTTGGAAAAATGCGCGATTTGTTTTACTTTTGCGTACATTTTGGAAAATCACTTGACATACGATGCGTGTCCTTATTGTAAATACAAGCGAGAATGCCGGCGGAGCGGCTGTGGCTGCAAGCCGGTTGGTTGACGCGTTGAACAACAACGGCGTCAAGGCGAGGATGATGGTGCGCGACAAGCTTACCGACAGCCTGACAGTGGCTTCGGCAGGCGGCAGGTTGCAGAACAAATGGAACTTTTTGTGGGAGCGTTGGTGCGTGTTCTGTCATCTCGGCTTCTCGCGGAAGAATCTTTTTGCCGTCGATATAGCCAACGCCGGCACTGACATTACAAGGACGCGCGAGTTCAAGGAGGCCGACATCATCCACCTGCATTGGGTCAACCAAGGCATGCTTTCGCTCCGCGGAATAGGCAAGATACTCAATTCGGGCAAGCCGGTGGTGTGGACTATGCACGACATGTGGCCCGCCACGGCGGTGTGTCACCTCACTTTCGGTTGCCGCAAGTACACGGCGGAGTGCTCGCAGTGCCCCTTGCTGCCGTCGGTCAGTGTCTTTGGCGATGTAGCCCGTCGTGTTTGGAGGCGCAAGCAGAGGATTTTGAACCGCCAAGGCGCTCTCTCGTTTGTTGCGTGCAGCAAGTGGCTGGCCGCTGAGGCAAGGCGTAGCAAGCTGCTTGAGGGCGTGAAGGTGACGGCCGTTCCTAATCCGATAGACGTCCGCACGTTCTGTCCGGGCGACAAGGTTGAGGCGCGCCGCAGGCTCGGACTTCCTCTTGAAGGCCGCCTGATATTGTTTGTCGCGCAGAATGTGTCGCACGTCAACAAGGGCATGGGCTATCTCGCGGAGGCCTGCCGGATGCTTGCCGCCGGACGGAAAGAAGCCGGAGAGCGGCTCGGCGTCGTCATGCTGGGCGGCTGTGGGGCGGAACTTGCAGGCAGTTTCGATGTTCCGGCCTATCCGTTGGGCTACGTCACGGATGTTGAAAAGATTGTGAATGCCTATCGTGCGGCCGACCTTTTCGTGCTTCCTTCGCTGTCGGAGAACCTGCCCAACACAATCATGGAGGCGATGGCCTGCGGCGTTCCGTGCGTCGGTTTCAACGTAGGCGGCATCCCGGAGATGATTGACCACCGCAAGAACGGCTACGTGGCGGCCTATAAAAGCGCCGAAGACCTGGCCGACGGGATGCGGTGGATATTGCAGGAGGCCGACTATGACGCGCTTTCGCGTGCCGCAGTGGCAAAGGTCTCGGCGTCATATTCACAACAGAGCGTGGCCCTTAAATATATAGAGGTGTACAATCAGGCCATCGCTTACAGGCATTACAGGTTATGATAAAGTTCACGATAGTCACCATAACGTACAACGCTGCGCCCGTGTTCATGCGCACCGCCGACAGCGTTCTTGCCCAGACGTACCGCAATGTGGAGCATATCATCGTTGACGGAGCGTCGAATGACGGTACTGCCGACCTTGCATCGGACTACAAACGGCGGTCGGACGAGGCCATGAACGGCCACGAGGTACGTGTTGTTTCAGAACCTGACAAGGGTCTTTACGACGCCATGAACAAGGGACTTCGCCTTGCAACGGGCGACTATGTGTGCTTTCTCAATGCCGGAGACTTCTTCCCTGACGCATCAATTCTTCACCTTATATATGATAATGCGCGGCTCGGCGGGTTTTTAAAAGACAAAGGGCGGCCGCCCTCTGGTG
>USHW01000080.1 GCA_900554545.1 uncultured Prevotella sp.
GCCAAAGGGGACAATCCTGCTTGGCCAAAAGGGTCAAAGTCGCGTGGCTTTTCCAGCAGCAGACCGCCGCAATCGAACCTGCCGCAAGACTTTTTCATCACCAATGCGTCCAAATGCCTGTGCAGATGGAGTTTTTACCTCGTTTTGCCGTTCTTTTCCGCGCCGTTACCACACCCGGATTTCGGTAACGGGATAGTAACGCAATTCCGGTTCAAGTTGGCTTTCGGGCGGTTTTACTTGGCACTCGCCAAAATCGTCAAAACCTCATAAATCATTAACTTTCAATCATATTTCCGTGATTTGCTCAGTATCTCACTTTTTTGTATTATCTTTGCAGCATTTTTCAAAAAACATCAAGCAATGATAATAACAATAGCAAGGCAGTGCGGATGCGGCGCACTGCACATCGGCGAACAGCTTGCTGCCCGCTACGACATACCCTTCTACACCCGCAAGAGCCTTCTGGAGATGGCCCGGGCCAAAGGCGTGCTGGCCGAAATGGACGACTTCTTTGAGGAGCGGCCCGTGGACGAGCTTCAGTTCGCAATCTCGGCCCTGGGCCACGACGAGGGTCCGCTGCACAGCCGCGCGCTCGACATCCTCTCCGACATGATAGGCCAGAGCGAATGCATCATCGTGGGGCGCTGCGGCAACTACATCTTCCGCCACCGCAGCGACCTGGTGTCGGTGTTCCTGAAAGGGCGCGAGGCCGACCGCATCCGCGCGGTGGCCGCCGAGGAGGGTGTCACGCCGCGCAAGGCGGCCGCCATCGTGCACGACATGGACGACAGCCGCGTGAGGTACCACATGTATTACACCCACCTGCAATGGGGCAACTCGGCCGACTACGACCTGTGCTTCGACAGCGTGAGGCTCGGCACGGAGAAGTCGGTGGCCCTCATCGGGCAGTACATCGAGGGGCTGGGCATAAGGCGGAAGGAGGCTTGATATGAAGTTCATCACACAGTTTCTTCTGATCCTCGCCTTCTCCTTTGCCGGCGAGCTGCTGCACTGGCTGCTGCCGCTGCCTGTGCCGGCGAGCATCTACGGTATAGCGCTGCTCTTCGCCGCCCTGCTCAAGGGCTGGGTGCGGGTGAGCGACGTGCGCGAGGTGAGCACATTCCTGATAGCCGTGATGCCCGTGATGTTCATCCCCGCCGCCGTGGGGCTGGTGGACTCGTGGCCCGACATCTCGGGTCACCTTGTGGCCTACGTGGCCGTGACCGTGGTCAGTACGTTTGTGGTGATGGGCGTGGCCGGAGCCGTCACCCAGCACATGATACGCAAAGGGAGGGAGGACAAATGACCGACGGACTTTTCGAGGGCTCGGTCTACTTCGGTGTCTGCGTCAGCCTGGCGGCCTACGCCGCCGGCGTGTGGCTTCGCAAGAAGACCGGCTGGAGCTTCATGAACCCGCTGCTCGTGTCGATAGTGCTGGTCATCGCGGCGTTGTTGGTGTGCGGCATCGGTTACGGCACGTATAACGAAAGCGCGTCGTGGCTCAGCTACCTGCTCACCCCGGCCACCGTCTGCCTGGCCGTTCCGCTCTACCAACAGGTGGACCTGCTCAGGAAGAACTCGCGTGCCATCATCTGCGGCATAGTGGGCGGCGCGCTGTCGGGCATGACCACGGTGCTGCTGCTCGCGCTGCTGTTCGGATTCTCACACGAGGCTTACGTCACGTTTCTGCCCAAATCCATCACCACGGCCATAGGCATGGGCGTGTCTGAGGAGCTCGGCGGCATCGTGTCGGTGACGGTGGTGTCGATAATAGTCACCGGCGTGCTCGGCAACATCATGGCAGAGAAAGTGCTCGCGTGGCTAAAGATCGATGAGCCCGTGGCCAAAGGCATAGCCATAGGCAGCAGCTCGCACGCCATCGGCACGGCCAAGGCCATGGAGATGGGCGTGGTGGAGGGCGCCACCAGCGGACTGTCCATCGTGGTGAGCGGCATACTGACCGTAGTGGGCGCGTCGCTGTTCGCGCTGTTCCTATAACCTGAATCGGTCATTAGACTTAGCCAGATTTCTGCCAGCAGCGGAAGATGGCTGAAGAGCCGACAAATGACAGCAAATGACGGCTTAGGCGGTCTAATGACAGATTCGGGTTTATCCGTTCTAACTCATCCTGCCTGTCTATGAACTTGTCAAATACCATCTTTTCCTTCCTAAGTTATAAATGAGAAAGATTATCTGCGACAAATATAATAATCTGTCAAATGGAAAATAAATGAGCTTGATATTTGTAATAAAGTCATCTGGTCTTGTTTAATTCATTTTCAGATAAGTGCAGTATTTGGCAAGCAAGTTCTCCAATGGCAAGTCGCCTCTGCCGAACCGTTCCGCATCCAATGGCAAAACCCTTTCGCATACCGGTGTCTTGCCTTTGTACAGAGCTTTAAGATAGAAGCGGCCATTCTCATCTTCAACACGGACTTCGGAAAAGAGTGCCGTGAGGTCGTCTGGCTCGTAAATGATGGAATAGCTTGGACGTTTGGCTCCGGGTATGTCCTCACGCAAGACACCTTTTCCTACAAGGTCGTGTATGTCGCGCAGGGCGGTATCCGCCGAACATTTCGCCAGCGACGCCCATGTCTTGGTCGTAATTTTCGCCTCATAGCCGTCAAGGAACAGGTTTAGCATGTCCGTTTGCCTTTGGCTTAACGCCACGGAAGAAGCTTTCTGCCAGAAAAGACTTTTGTTCAAGACGGTGCTGACCATGCTTCCCGCCTCGTCAAGGGCTACGGACAAAGTATTGGCATACCACAATATCCATTCGGTAATGTCTCCGTCGCCGTGTTGCGTCTTTTCCAAAATGTCATAATAATGCTTCTTGTCATTGTTTATCATTGAGGAGATGTTGTAGAACCGAAATTCACTCCTGTCGCCGCGTGCCAGCATCATGTCCGACAGAATACGGGCAAGCCGTCCGTTGCCGTCCTCAAATGGATGGATGCTGACAAACCAGAAATGGGCTATGGCAGACCTGATGACATAACTTACGTTCTCCGTGCCGTTGAACCAGTCAAGGAATTTCTCCATTTCTGCATCCAACCGCTCCGGCGAAGGGGCAACATAATGAATCCTCTCTCTTCCGAACATACCCGAAACGATATGTTCTTCATTGGTGCGGTATCGGCCCACTTCTATATGTGAACCGTCGCTGTAACCTGACGGAAAGAACGCAGCCTGCCATGCGCAGATTTTCTCTTTCGTAAGTGGTTGGCCATAGTGGCCTATCGCATCGAGCATGACAGATACAACTGAATCAACGTAATGTGAGGGTGCGGTCTGCCTGACATTTTCAATTCCCAGTTTACGGGCTATGGACGAGCGTACATCATCCATATTCATACGTATTCCCTCGATTTCTGATGAACATACCACATCGTGCGTCAAGTTCTCGGCCATAGCCTTAAGCTTGCTGTCAAAACCCAACGAGGAAAGCCTGCCATACAGCAAGCCCTGTTTGCGGCCGACTTCTTCAAGTATCGATGTAAGCACGGACGCATCCCATTTGAATGAAGTCCAATTATCTCTTTCGTGTATGTACATAATTCTTCAATTTTTGTTTATGCGGCATTGAACTCCCCAAAACACCGCAGAATATGCGGCAAATATAGTTGTTTTTTACCGCATAATCAAGCATAAGCAAAAAATACCGCAGCATTTGCGGCGTAATATGACTTAAAACGCCTTATTATTGAATAGTAAAATTACTATTGCATGATGCCGAACTCATATATGAATTTGAAGTCATGCTTTCACTTTTATTACGTCATCGATGTTGGTAGTGTATTTTCCGGACTCGTGTTCGTGCTTCATGCGCCAGCTTGTGTCCGTTCCCTGTACGGCTACTTTCACTGTGTTGTAGCCGTTCTTGCGGTTTATGGCGTCGATTGCGGCGGCAAGTCGGGCCTGCTTAGCGCGGTCGACAGTGTCGAAAAGGTCGCCCTGAACTGCGCCTGAGGGGCAGATGTCCCAGACTATCACGCCCGCTTTCTTGTAGAAAAACGTGGCGGACGCGTCCCATTGCGAGCGCAACGCGCCGACAGCCACCGACACAAGCTCGCGCAGGTCGTTTGTCGGTACGGTGAGGGTTACCGTGCGGTTGATTGCGCTGCATGGCGCATCGGTGCGGAAACGGCTTGTATAGGCGAACACCGTGACGGCGCGGCAACAGCTGTCCTGCTCCTTCAGCTTGCGTGAGCAGGAAGATGCGAAGTGGGCGACGGCCTCCTCCAACGGACCTAATTGTGACAATCCTTGGTCGGGAAAGCTGCGGCTTGTGCAGATGCTCTTCTTCTCCGGCAGTTCCTCAATGTTGGAAAAGCCACGCGACTTTGACCCTTTTGGCCAAACAGGATTTGCCCACCTTTGGCTACAATATGATTGACCCTTTAAAGT
>USHW01000081.1 GCA_900554545.1 uncultured Prevotella sp.
AAAATAATGTAGTTTATTTAAACAAAAACTGTCAACCTATTTCAGGAAAAGACAGAATGTTGCCTTGCGCTTTGCAAAAGGCCGCCTTTTACACTGTGAAAGGTGGCCTTTTAGCGTGTAATTGACGGCCTTTTGCAAGCCAAAAGACGGCCTTTTGCAAAGCACCCGGCATTTTGCGTGCCGGCGGAATGCTGTTTTTACCTTTTTATTGGTATATTTGCAATCGTTTTATACCATGTCCGTCAATTTTCTAACTGACCTTTGCAAATGAAAAATCATACCTTTTATCGCCCGTGCTGGCTTTCGCCGTTATGCTGTCGGCAGTGTTCCTGTCGTGTACCGGCAGTGGTGGGGGCGCTTCGGTGAACGGTGCCGCCGCGGCAAGGAGCGCCGCCTCGCTGGCTGACAGCATAGCGCTCTGCCTGGAAAAGGGCGGCGAGTGTTACGGCAAAGGCGACTATACAAACGCCTTGGAATATTATGTCAAGGGACTGAAATACAGCGAGACGGGCCACAACAGCGACAGCGTGGCGCGCTTCTACAAGAACATAGGCAACATATACTGCCTGTTCGAGGACTACGAGCGCGGCAACCTTTACTATCGTGACGGGCTGAGGTACAGCCGTTCGTCGGGCGACAAGGAGACGGAGGCCAAGCTTCTTGTCAACCTTGCCGGCATACACATGTTCATGGGGAAGGGTGACGAGGCGCGCGGTTTCCTTGACGAGCTTAGGCGCGTTGACTATGACGGCGGTCCGGCGATACGCTTCATGGCCGACTACAATCTCGGGATGTTGCAGATACACGACGGACGGTATGCCGAAGCGATAGCCAACTACCGCCGCCTGGCGGCTTACGCCGTGCGCGGAAGGCTGCCAGGCGAGTATCTGTGCTCGGCTTACCAGCAGATGTACAAGGCATTCATGGGGCAGGGGCGCAACGACTCGGCGCTGCACTACATGCGCAAGTGCGAGCAGATAGCCGACTCGTGCGGCATAAGGCACATGTTCAAGGACTTGCAGAAAGACATGTCGGCATTGTATGAAAGGGTGGGCGACACGGCATCTTCTCTCGCCTGCAAGGCCGCTTACCTGTCGTTGAAAGATTCGGTGTACAACATGCGGCAGTTCGATGCGGCCAAGCACGCACAGTTCCTGTACGAGATGGACAAGGTGGAGAAGGAAATAGCCACGCTGCAGACGCAGAAGGAGAGGTTCAGGCGCACGGCAGGCGTGCTGCTGCTCGTCGTTGCCGTTGTCACGGTGTTTCTCGTCGTGATATACAGGCAGAAGCGCAAGCTCGACGTGAGCTACGCCAGCCTCTATTCGGTAAACCGTAAGTATGTGGACAATTCGGAAAAGATGAAGCGGCGCCTGGCCGACTGCGCCGAGGCGCTCAAGGCCAAGGACGGCGAGATAACGCGGCTGCGCGGCGAGCTTGTAGACAGGGACGGCGACAAGGCCGCAGCCTCGTCGAAATACCAGTCGAGCAGTCTTAACGACAACCAGCGGCAGGCCATAGTCGAGGCGATAACCGACGCGATGGAAAACCGCATGGAGTTCTGCAGCTACGACTTCTCCCTTGACAAGCTGGCAGAGCTTGTCGGCTCAAACAGCAAGTATGTGTCGCAGGTCATCAACGATACGTTCAACAAGAACTTCAGCATCTTCGTAAACGAATACCGCATAAACCTGGCCTGCATGAGGCTGGCCGATTTCGCCGCATACGGCAACTATACGATACGCGCCATAGCCGAGAGCGTGGGCTTCACGTCGTATTCCACGTTCAACAGCGTGTTCAGAAAGTTTACCGGCATCACTCCCTCAATCTATCAGAAGATGGCGAGAAGGGAAGAAAATATGCTCGTAGACGGTTGATTTGGCAGTAAAACGGGTTGAATACTTCCAAATTCATGAATGTAGAACTATTGAATTTGCAATTAATAACGAAAGCTTTTATATTTGCCGACGGTTTCAAATGTTTAACCCGTAAAACGATTTAATT
This sequence comes from uncultured Prevotella sp., assembly GCA_900554545.1. Taxonomy (GTDB): domain Bacteria; phylum Bacteroidota; class Bacteroidia; order Bacteroidales; family Bacteroidaceae; genus Prevotella. Next base: position 2,005 of record USHW01000081.1, read on the forward strand.
ATGAAAAGCTTTGTACTTGGTTTGAGTATGATATGTATTCCGGCACTCGGTTTTGCTGCCGGAACGGACGTAAAGACAGGCGGATACGTGCCACACTTCGACCTGAAGATACATGAGCCGAAGCTGGAAGTTGTTGAGATGATGCACAACGGCAAGATGAAGGCCAAGGCGCCGGTGGCTGACAGCCGGGAAGACGCGCCAAAGGCGTCGCCGTTCAGCTTCGACAACGGCATCAGGCGGTTGCCCGTAGGACTTGCAGCTGCGCAGCAATATAAGGAGCGCCTTGACAGCATCGTAGGCTGGATGGGCAACGGACAGTATAAGTACACACGCCAATACTTCACTTACGACGCCGACGGCAACCCCGTAAAGCGCACCAACTCATATTGGAACGAAAGCACGCAGCAGTGGGACGACGAGGAGTTTACGGAGTATGTGTGCGACGAGGACGGATATGTGCTCTCGATGATGGCTTACAGCAAGGTGTCGGGACAGCGTTATGACTATGAGTACAACGACAAGAAATGGGGCATATCGCAGACTTATTACACCTACGACGGCAGCGTGTGGACTCCCGTGCAGCGCGGAGAATACAAGTATGACGACCGCGCCAACATCACCGAGGAAGTCATTTCGGCATGGGATGCGGCGTCGGAAAGCTGGACGCCGGTGATAAAGAGCATCGCCGAATATGACGAGTACAACAGGATGGTGATGCTGGAGCCTTACGAATGGAACGGTTCAGAGTGGTATGGTTCTGGCGAGAAGAAGAGGTATGTATGGACGGAAGACGGAACAAACCAGACTCTTGTGGCATCAAGCTTGTGGATGGCTGACACCAAGAGCTGGTTTGAGTATTGCCGTTACGAAAAGGATTTCAACGAGCACGGCAGCCTGACGCGCGAGGAAAAGAAGTTCTACAACAAGGACAAGGGCGACTGGAGCGGAGCCTACGCATGGGACGGAGCCGTATGCACGAATTATAAGGTTGACCTTCAGTACGATGAAAAGAACCGTGAGATTTACGAATGTGCATATAGCGGATATACAGCCGACGGCTATACGAAGACCGCAGACATTACGTTTACATGGACAGACAACGAGGACGGCTCGTCGTCAGTGCTTATAGTCTCGAAGCTTGGTTATGACACCGGCGACGTTTACGTTAATGGCGAGACAACGGAAGAGTATGACGCGGCAGGCAACAAGCTGCGTGAGTATATCAAGCACGTAAACGATGCGGTAAACCGTGACCTGCAAGAGTATCAGGAATACGTATGGACTTATGACGAACGTGGCAACCAGCTTTCGGAAACTTCATACGTGCCGGGTGCAAACGGATTGGTTGCTTACATCAAGGTTGAGATGATATATAATGACAAGAACTTCAAAACGGAGCAATTCGGATGGAACGGACAGGGTACAGGCCGTGACGACTGGAAGCAGAGCAATCATTTTACATACGGCTATGACCAGGATACCATCCTCGTTTCGCAGATGTGCTACAAGTATAAGGACGGCGACTGGATGGTTCCGAGCTGGGGCAACGAGGACGTTTACGACTACAACACGCCTATAGAAGACATCCTGCTTTGGCCGGGCGGCAACTTCTATCACAAGATGACGGAGCAGTATTCATACTCGGGCAACGGCTCGGGATGGGACTATACCAACCAGATATATTACTATTCGGCAATGGTTCCTTCGTCAATTGGCTCGATAAATGCCAGTGGCGGCGACGTACAGCTGCATTGGCAGGGCGACGTGCTCACTGTTGTTGCCGACGGCGAAGTGACGGTTAGCATCTACGGAATAGGCGGAACAAAGGTTCTCTCGTCTACGGAGAAGAGCATCGACCTGTCCTCTCTGCCGGGTGGAATATACATTGTAGAGGCTGGCGGGCAGAAAGCCAAGATTATGAAGAGGTGATGGCAGATGTCAATACATTGCTGACGCCGGGAGCTGAAACATGCTTCCGGCGTTTGTTTTGCCGTGGGTGGCAAGCCTGTTGCCGCCATACAGCCGCGCCTGCTGCTTCGCGTTGTGATGCGCCACCTTGCTTTCCGCCGTATGAAACACCGTGTTTCAGCGTGTAAAAGACCGTGTTTTGCAACGTAAAAGGCCGCCTTTCGCATTGCGAAAGACGGCCTTTATGTTGCAATTGATGGCCTTTTAGCTTGCAAAACA
>USHW01000082.1 GCA_900554545.1 uncultured Prevotella sp.
AATTTTGTACGATTTTATAATCCTTTTCTCATCCAACAAAACTGCGGATGAACCCGAAAGGCCATGAATTGCAATGCAAAAGGCCACCTTTTAGAGGCTAAAAGGTGGCCTTTTGTGGGCTAAAAGACGGCATGTTGGCAAGCTTCTGATAATCAGACAGTTAGCAGACAGCTTGCAAATAGGGCTAATAAGGCCGATAGGACTGATGGGACTGATAGGCCGAATAACCCCTAACAATCAGCAAAAGCACATCAAGCTCCCTCCCTTCGGGAGGGTTGGGGTGGGTGTCGGTGGCTGTTTGGTGGGTGTTTACATGTCCGATGCGGCGTACTTTGTCCTGTAAAGTCCGTCGATAATGCTGTCGGCCAAGCTGATATTGGGCACTTGTATCTTGTCGCATCCGAGGGCTTCCGCGGCGAGCATGAAGACTTCAGACGCCGGAATGATTACGTCGGCGCGGTCAATCTTCAGTCCGTACTGCTCTATGCGCTCCTCGACGCTCAACACTTTGAGCTTGTCGTAGATTGCTTTAATTTCGCTGACGGGCACAGTCCGTGTGGCCTTGTCAGAGTTGGTGAGCTTGAACAGCTTGTTGATGTTGCCGCCGGAGCCTATTATGCGTATGTCTGGCATGTCTTTGGCGTATCGCGTCAGGTCGTCTTTCATTTGCTTTATGGTTTCTTTCGACACCATGCCGCCAAGCATTCTCAGCGTGCCGATGTTGTAAGAGTGGCTGTGGGTAAGCACCCCGTCGTGCAGCAGTGATATTTCCGTGCTGCCTCCGCCCACGTCGATGTAGGCGTAGTTGCCTTTCGCGCTGCCGATGTTTTCCACTATGTTGTTGCACAGCAGGCGCGCTTCCTCTCGACCGTTGATTATCTCAAGGCCGATGCCGGTGTCCTCGTGCAGCTTCTTGAGCACCTTCTTGCCGTTTTCGGCGTCGCGCATGGCCGACGTGGCGCAGGCGCGGTAGTCGTCAACCTGGTTTAGTTTCATCAGCTGTCGGAACGCCTTTAGCATGTGTTTCATCATCACTGTGCGCTCCTTTGATATTTTTCCGAGCGTGAACACGTCAGAACCCAAGCGCAGGGGCACGCGCATGTACATCACGCGCGAAATCTGCTGGCTGCCGTCCTGGGCTGTCCTGAAGTTCTTGATGAGCAGTCGCGCTCCGTTTGAACCGATGTCTATTGCTGCTAATCTCATGATTTTTGTTTTTTAGGAGGGAAAGAGTAAGGAGATGAGGAGTAAGTAGTAATGTTTCCTCTTCTGTCCTTTCTTCTTATGTTTTGTTATCTTTTTATTTTAGGGAGTTAAAGAAGTTAAAGGAGTTATCACTCGCTTTGCTCGCTGGGAGTTAAAGCCAAATGCTTTTGCGGTTGCCTTTTCTCCTTATGTTGCTCCGTTGTTTACTTTCAATTTGTTATCTTGTTGATAGTCAGTATGTTGCGGACGACTTTGCAAAAGGTGGCATTTTACGCTGCAAAAGGCCGCCTTTTGGCGTGCGATTGACGACCTTTTGCACGGCGAAACACGGCCTTTTGCATTGCAGGTGTTATTCCTCTGCAGTGCTTACGGTTTTCACCTCGGCCTCGTAAGCTGTGTAAAGCTCCTCCTGCGAGCGGAAAGGCCGGTCGCCTTCTACGGGCTGTATGGTGTTCAGGCCGGTGCCGTCAACTATCCGTCCGTTGGTGGTGTCGCGCAGTCCGAAGTCAACCGTGCGCATAAGGTCGCGCTGCATGTCGGCGTCGTAGACTGGAGTCATCACCTCGATGCGGTTCAACAGGTTGCGCGGCATCCAGTCGGCACTGCCGATGTAGTACTTCGGCGCGCCGCCGTTGCAGAATATCAGTATGCGCGAATGCTCCAGGTAGCGGTCGATTATGCCTACGGCCTTGATGTTGTCGCTCACTCCGGGCACGCCGGTAACGAGCGAGCTGTTGCCACGAAGCACGATGCCTATCTTCACTCCGGCGGCCGAAGCGGCATACAGTTTGTTTACAACGTCCATCTCGGTGATGTGGTTTATCTTCATCTTCACCCACGCCTCGCGGCCCGCCTTGGCGTTCTTTATCTCGTTGTTGATGAGCGAGATGATGCGGTTCTTCATCGAGTTGGGCGACACCATAAGCTCCTTGAAGCGCACTTGGGAGAAGGGGCGGTCGATGAAGTCGAACACCTTGCCGACTTCCTGCACGATGTTCTTCCTCGCGGTCATCATCAGGTAGTCCGTATAAGTCTTGGCGTTGCCCTCGTGGAAGTTGCCCGTGCCAATGCAGGCTATGTTGCCCTGCTTCGACTCTATGTACAGAAGCTTTGAGTGAATCTTAAGTCCCTCGACGCCGAAGATAACGTTTATGCCTTCTTCCTGCATGCGCTTGCTCCACTTTATGTTGCTCTCCTCGTCGAAGCGCGCCAGCAGTTCCACCACGGCTGTCACCTTCTTGCCGTTGCGCGCGGCGCAGATGAGCGCCTTTACGACCTTCGAGTCCTTGGCAAGACGGTACAAGGTGGTTTTGATTGACTTCACTTCGGGCTTCAACGCGGCCTCGCGCAGCACGCGGATGTAGCCGTCGAACGAGTGGTAAGGCACGTGTATGAACAAGTCCTTGCGGCGTATCTGGTCGAGGATGCTCTCCTGCGACAGGAACTCCGGCTTCAATATGGGCTTCCACTTGGGATATTTCAGCTCGTTGTGTCCACAATCGGGGAAGCCCATCAGGTCTTTGTGGTTCTGGTAGCGGCTGCTTGCCAGCGAGGCGTCGAGCTTGCTCACGTCGAGCTTCGACATGAGTTTCTTTTTCATGTCCTTGGGCATGCGCCTGTCGTAGATGAGGCGCACCGGTTCGCCGCGCCGCCTGCTGCTTACGCCCTTGGCTACTTTTTGCAGTACGCCGTACTCAAAGTCGTTCTCCATCTCCATCTCGGCGTCCTTCGTGAACTTGAAGGAGTAAGCCTCGAAGGTGCTCGGCTTGAAGCCGATGAATATCAAGGGAAGGCAGTAGCGCACAACGTCGTCAAGATACATGATGTTGTCAAAGCCGTCAGACGACGGCACTTTGACGAAGCGTCCGTGCTCCCTGTCGGGCACTTTGATTATAGCCAGGCTGCTCTTTGGCAGGCGCAGGCCGTCGGCAGGCTCTGTCTTCTTTATCAGGAGATATATTCGGTTGTCCTCAAGCTGGCCGATTTCGTCGATTTCGGAGAACCAGATGGGGTTTGTATAGCCGTTAAGGCGCTCGTGGTAGAAGTTCTTGAGGAAGACCTGCTGCTCTTCGTTGAGCTGCGTTTCGTCAAGAAGTCGTATGTTGTGCTCCTCCAGTGCCTTGAACACTTCGTCTATTGCGACGGCGTATTCCTGGCTGAACTGCGAGTTGAGCTTGTTTATTGTCTTGATGGTTTTGCGTATGTTGTCGTGCTGCTTGCGTATTTCCTTGTTGTCAGACTCGAGCAGGCGGTTGAGCGACGCCATGCGCACGCGGAAGAACTCGTCGAGGTTGTTGGAGTATATGCCGAGGAACGACAGGCGTTCAAGCAGCGGTATGCTCTCCTTGCGCGCTTCTTGCAGTATGCGGTGGTTGAAGTACATCCAGCTTACGTCGCGCTCAACGTAGTGTGTTTCCTTGTTTTTCTTCTTTGTGGTTATTATTGCCATGATATAGGTTTGTTTCCGGTTGACTGCGGAACGGATGCTTCCGCTTTTGCAAAAATACGCTTATTATCCAAGACCGGGGCTTCTGCCGATGTTAAAATTCTAATAAAATATTGTTACAAAACGGGCTTCTTGGAATGCAGGTCGGCACCATTGCGTAACCGCCTTGTCTTGTCCTGGCAAAAGTTGACACATTTATGAACAATAAAAAATGTGTAAAA
>USHW01000083.1 GCA_900554545.1 uncultured Prevotella sp.
TTCAATATTACTGCTGAAGAACAACGGCAACACGCTGCCCCTGAAGCCTGGAGTCAAGATTCTGCTGACCGGTCCCAACGCCAACTCAATGCGCTGTCTGAACGGCGGCTGGTCGTATTCATGGCAGGGACACCGCGCCGACGAGTTCGCCGGAGCATACAATACGGTATATGAAGCGATGTGCAACAAGTTCGGGAAAGACAACGTTACGTATGAGCCGGGAGTTACTTACGCACCCTACGATGGCGACAACTGGTGGCAGGAAAACGCCCCGGAGACTGCCAAGGCGGTAGCCGCCGCAGCCGGAGCGGACGTCATCGTGGCATGCATCGGCGAGAACTCGTACTGCGAAACGCCGGGAAACCTCAACGACCTGACGCTCTCCGCCAATCAGCGTGACCTTGTAAAGGCGCTTGCCAAGACAGGTAAGCCGCTCATTCTCGTGCTCAACGAGGGCCGTCCGCGCATCATAAACGACATCGAACCGCTGGCCGACGCCGTGGTGAACGCCATGCTTCCGGGCAACTACGGCGGCGACGCGCTGGCCAACCTTCTGTCGGGCGAGGTGAATTTCAGCGGCAAGCTGCCCTTCACTTATCCCAAATGGATTAACGCCTTGGTTACTTATGACTACAAGCCGTGCGAGAACGTGGGGCAGATGGACGGCAATTACAATTATGATGCGGTGATGGACGTGCAGTGGCCGTTCGGCTTCGGCCTGAGCTACACACGCTACACGTACTCCAACCTGCGTGTTGACAAGGCGCGGTTTGCTTCCGGCGACACGCTGACGGTGACCGTCGACGTGACAAACAGCGGCAGTGTGGACGGCAAGGAGAGCGTACTTTTGTATTCGTCAGACCTTGTTGCATCGTCATCTCCCGACAACAGGCGGCTCCGCGGGTTTACGAAGATTGGCCTGAAGGCCGGCGAAACGAAGACGGTAGAGCTGAAACTGCCGGCTGACGACCTTGCATTCGTTGGTTATGACGGCCGCTGGCGGTTGGAGAAAGGCGGCTTCACGCTGGCCTGCGGAGGACAGACTGTAGGCGTGGAGTGTACTGAAACGAAGGTGTGGGACACTCCGAACCGTTGACATACGACACAAAATAAGGCGGCATTTGCCGCCTTCCATAACGCGAAGACATCCGCTACGGCACTTGAACCGTGGCGGATGTCTTTGTATGCGCCGCCGTGTTGCGGCGCGGATTTGGGTTGCGTGGATGAGCGTTACTTGCCGAACGGCAGACCGTACATCATGTTTGCACCCCACTCAAAGTTCTTTTTCAATGAACCAAACAATCTTTTTGCCTTCTTCATAATACCTCTAATCTAAATGTTATCCTTCATCTTGGCGGCTTACTTGTGTCCGCCTATCATTTTTACGGGTGCAAAGTTAAGGCCATAATGTGTAATTCCACCATTCAAAAGGTATTATATTCACTTGCGGACGTACTTTTTTGACATGCGTCAACGCCTGCCGGCAGTGTGTGACAGATTGTCATTGGCTTGGCGTACAAGTGCCATTGTCGACTTGTCTGACGTGAATACAGAGTTCAGTCCCTGTTCTTCCTGCGCCGGGTCGCCCGTGTAATCGTCGCCCGGAAGCCAGTAGACATGTTCCGTTGAAGGTTCTGCGTCGCCGCCCCATGCCCAGAAATTGCAGCCGGCAAGCGGCCCGTTGGTCTCTGCATGACGCTGTACCACGCTGAAAACATACTTGTAATAGCTGTCACGGGCCGTTGTCGGAGACTGTTTTGAAAAGCTGAAGCCGTCACGCGGATAGCCAAACTCCTCCAAAACCATAGGCTTGCCCAAGCGGCGCGCCACCTCCGCGTGAGCCTCGATATACTTCCCGGTCTCCGTCTTGGTGCGTTCCACCGACTCTACGATGCTGTCTTTCCGTGCCCATCCCCAGTTGTAAGGCCATATATGTATGTTGATGTAGTCTATTTGCGGCACTGCATGTATGCGCTCGAACAGCTCCATGTCCTCCTCGCAGCCGTGCATGCCCTCGCTGCCGGTAGACACAAGCTGGCGCGGAGCAAGCGAATCGATGAGTGCCGCGGTGTTTTCTATCCAGCTGACGAAGGCGTCCTTGCCGTCAGCCGAGAACGCGCGAGGCTCGTTGCAGATTTGCCATGACATTATGGTAGGGTCGTCGGCATACCTTATTCCAGTGTACCTGTTGGTGCGTGAGATTATGTTGCGCACGTGGGCGGCGAACAGCCGCTGTGCGTCGGCAGACTTTACGAAGCGTGCCACATACTCCATGAATGCCGGCCAGCCGTCAACCGCCGGTACGGGGCGCCGTCCGTGGCCGCTCCATTCAAGGTATTGGCCGTATCCGCCGCTCCATTCCCACGCGTTGTTAAGGTAGATGACGGCGGTCATTCCGCGGCGTCCCATCTCCGAGATGAGGTAGTCGAGACCGGCCATCACGCTGTCGTTGTACACTCCCAGGGCAGTCTGCAGCGCCGGTTCCACCTTTGCCGCGATGCCGTCAGACCCGTCGGCGCCGGCCAATACGCGCAGGTTTGTCACTCCGGCGGCCGCCAAGCTGTCAAGCTCACGGCACAGCCGGGCGCGGTCGCCGCCGCGTCCTGTCGAGCCGAGTACCGCCCCGTACCACATGTTTGCACCCACGAAGCGGTAAGGCTTGCCGCCACGTGTCAGCTGTCCGTCGGTCACTTTGACAAACGGGTGTGCCTTGCCGCCTTCCACGTTGCCGCCGAAGCACGCGAGACACATTGCCGCCGCCACGGCTGTAAGTAAGATTTTCTTTTTCATCAACTGCCTGATAGTTTAGGTTAATCAGTTGCAAAGATAATGCAAACGAGAGGAAAGCAAGCTCGCTTGCATTTTCCCGAGTGCAGCTTATCTTATGCAAAGGTACTGAAAAAGCCTTTTTGCGCATTGTACAATCATGCCAGATGATGATACTTTCCGAATGTATTGGTTATGCGGAAACGGTTTGTCGGGGCACACTACATTGTCGCCGGTTTTGTGAAAGGCCATGTTTTGCATTCTAAAAGGCCGTCTTTTAGCGTGTAAAAGGCCGTCTTTTACAATGCAAAAGACGGCCTTTTGCAACGCATTGGCAGTCAGGCAGTTACGCAGATGCTTGTTTATGTGCCCTAAAAAGGCCGTTGCGGGGCCGTTTTTACGTAGTTACAGGTGCCTTATCCGTATATAAAATAAACAATAAATACGTACATTATGAGGATTAAGATGTTGCTGCCGGTAGTGGCGGGGGGCGCGCGGGGCGTGCGTGTGGCGCTGTGGGGGGGGGGG
>USHW01000084.1 GCA_900554545.1 uncultured Prevotella sp.
GATGCCGCATCGGCGTGCGGCATGACAATTACCAACCGACCGCTTGCGGCAGGATTATTACCGCATTATCATTATACCGACCTTGTCCTTTATATACCAAAACGGCATACACTTAACCTGCGGATGAACACCTTTTGAAGGCCGTCAGCCGGCCTTTCGCATCCGTGGCGGTATCGCCCCACATTGCAAGCAGCCGTGAAAAATATTCCCATGTGCTTACGTATTCGCCGCGCCCGATGCGTATTTATTATAAAAAACGACTTAATATAAGTATCAATTAAAACCAAAAAAATCATGAAAAAGAATTTACTTATAGCCGCGCTTGCTGTTTTCGGCTGCGCAAGCGCATTTGCCCAAGAGGCTGGTGAGTCCGTAACTGAGCGGCTTGTGCCCACCGCTGACACGTACCTGCGCATGAACAATACCGGCGATAACGGCGGAAAAAGCACCATGGAGATATGGACGGCTACTGACGAGGCCGGTGAAATAACCCAGGATTTTGTCGGACTGATGGCTTTCAGCGTGCCTGAAAAGGCCGGATATGACGTTGCCAAGGCTACGCTCGTGCTCCACGCGGACATGGTTAAGGGCGACCCGAAGTTCGCCGTTTATCCGTTTGACTACGAGTTTGCCGAGAACGACACATACGAAACGCACGCGGCAAATGTTGAAAGCGCACGCGGCGAGGAAGCGATAGCTTCTGAAATCGACCTGAACGGCTGGCGCGGACACGCCGTAGGGGATGTGAACGAGAGCGCGGATGAAGTGTACCGTACCGCCGACGGCTGGAAGACGGAAATTGATGTTACGGATTATGTGCTTTCAAAGGCCGGAGGCTATGTTGGACTTCTGTTCTATCAGGACGCCGGAGTGGGAGGAACCAATGGCCGTTCGGTGAAAATATACACGAAGGAAGCTGAAGACGTGGTGAATGAAAAGGTTGGTTTCACGCTGAATGCGGACGACATCAAGCCTTACCTTCTTGTCGAATACGCTCCCAACGGAGATGCCGTTGAAAGCCAGACCGTGTACGTAACGAGCGACGTGACGCTCAACACGAACAACAGGGACAAGGCTGACCCGAGCCAGGCGGCCATCGAGATGTACACCCAACGCGACGAACAGGGCGCGATAACGAAAGAATATCTCGGTCTGATGTCGTTCGACGTGACGCTGCCTGACAACGCGGAGATTGACAACGCAACGCTTGTGCTCTACACTGAGCGTGCCAAGGGAACGCTGGCTATACATCCGTTCGGCAATGAAATATCCGACGAGGACACTTACAACACGCAGGAAAGCTACCTGACTGCCGCCCGTGAGAATGAGCCTGTTGCAACGGTAAGGCTTGCCGGGACGAACAACAAGGCCGTAACTGACAACGGGGCGTCGAACAACATCAACGACTGGAGAAACGAGATTGACGTTACCGAATATGTGAAAGGCGTTGACGGAGCGGTAAGGTTGATGTTGTGCAACAATGCAACCAGCACTACTACTTCAATCAAAGTGTATTCAAGCGACGTGGAGGACGTAACCCTTAAGGATGGCACCGTATTCAAGGCAGACGACCTTAAGCCGCGCCTTGTGGTTGCTTACACCGTGCAGACTCCTTCCGGCATCAGCGAAGTTGTGACCGACGAGACCGTCAACAAGGGTAAGGAAGGCATCTACACGCTGTCTGGTGTGCGCGTTGCCAAGGCCGACCGTCCGGGCATTTACATCATCAACGGCAAGAAAGTTCTTGTAAGGAACAGATAATGGTACGACAGGTTTTAGTTTTATTTTCAATACTCTTTGCCATCTCCCCTCGCGTTTTAGGCGGCGAGGGGAGTGGTGTTTACGGGTGGAGTGTTGGGCTGAAGGGCTGCGTTTCCGGCGAGACGGGCCGTGCCCCGTCGGCTTATATGTGGCTTCCCGATGGATGCAAAGAGGTCAAGGCGGTGGTTCTTGCGCAGCAGAACATGACGGAGGAGGCGCTCTTCCGCATGCCGATGTTCCGTGAACGGCTGGCTGAAATGGGCGTAGGCCTGGTGTGGGTTGCGCCTGCCTTCACCGACAACTGGGCACCGGAGAGTGGCTGCCAGCAGGTGTTCGAGCGCATGATGGCCGACCTTGCCGCAGCGAGCGGCCATGGCGAGATAACCAATGTGCCCGTAGTACCGTTCGGACATTCGGCCCAGGCCACGTTCCCTTGGAACTTCGCGGCGTGGAATCCGCAGCGGACGCTGTGCATAATATCGTTCCACGGCGACGCGCCGCGCACCAACCTGTGCGGCTATGGCAGGGCAAACGTGGAGTGGGGGCGCACCCGCAACATCGACGGAATACCCGGACTGATGGTCGAGGGGGAGTTTGAATGGTGGGAAGCGCGCGTCCGTCCGGCCTTGGCTTTCCGCATGATGTATCCCGAAAGCTGCGTGTCGTTCCTCTGCGACACGGGTCGCGGCCACTTCGATTGCTCGCCGCGCACGGCCGAATACATTGCACTGTTCATACACAAGGCCATCGAGCGGCGGCTCTGCGGCGACGGAAGCCTGCGCAAGATTGACCCTAAGGACGGCTGGCTGGCACCGCGTTACAGCCTTGACCTGCCCCAGAACGACGGCGACGGCCGCGGACAGCCTACGTATGTGGCACCGGCTGAATGGCCTGCCGCGCCCTACGGCGAGTACAAGGGCGATCCGCACGACGCTTTCTGGTACTTCGACGGAGAGATGGCGCGGCTCACCGAGGCACGCCACAGCGAGAGTCGGGGCAAGCGTATGCAGTATGTGGGCGTGAGGCTCGGCGGCAGTCTTGTGCCGTATGACGAACGGCTGCAGGGTGGCATGGCTGCGGAAATAGTCGTTGACAGCGTAGGCAGCGAGTTCACCGTTGAGGCCGTGTACACCGACTCCACGCATATCGCCCTTACCGGCGCACACGGAACGGCGCAGCCTTACATGGAAGTGGTCAGCGGCCCGGTGCGCAAGGTGGGTGAACGGACGTTCCGCTTCGTGGAGTATGAGGCCGGATGGGACAATCCCCGGCGGTCAATGACGATATGGCTTTTCGCCCGTGGCCGAGGCGGCCAGCCGGTCCGCGGGGGGGGGGGGGTGGG
>USHW01000085.1 GCA_900554545.1 uncultured Prevotella sp.
GTCTGGGCGCGAACGAGGCTCCCCCGGCCATCATCTCGTCGTTCCTCGGCAAGCAACTCTCCGACTTGCTCGACCACATCGAGGGCAGCGACAACAACGAACTCTTTGCAATGGCCGGCAAACAGGGCATGAAGCTCGACATACCGGAAATCCCCGAGCTGCTGATTGACAACACCGACCGCAACCGCACCAGTCCGTTCGCCTTCACGGGCAACCGCTTCGAGTTCCGCGCCGTAGGCTCCGAGGCCAACTGCGCCAGCGCGATGATTACGCTGAACGCCGCCGTTGCCGAAGCTCTGGCCGACTTCAAGCGCCGCGTCGACGCGCTCGTAAGCGGAGGACAGGAGCTGACCGAGGCCATAATAAACACCCTGCGCGACGACATCAGGACGTGCAAGCCCATACGCTTCGACGGCAACGGCTATTCGGAAGAATGGGTCGAGGAGGCCAAGCGCCGCGGACTTGACACGGAAAGCAGCTGCCCCGTGGTGTTCGACCGTTACATCGACGAGTCCAGCGTGGCAATGTTCGAGAGCCTCGGCGTGATGACACGCAAGGAGCTTGAAGCCAGGAACGAGGTGAAGTGGGACACTTACACCAAACGAATACAGATTGAAGCGCGTGTGATGGGCGACATCACGATGAACCACATCGTGCCCGTGGCTACGCACTACCAGAGCCAGCTGGCGAAGAACGTGCAGAACATGCGCCAGATTTTCCCTGCTGAAAAGGCCGACAAGCTGTGCGCACGCAACATGAAGCTTATCGAGGAGATAGCCGAGCGCACGCAGCTTATCGAGACGGGCGTGGAGGAACTCGTCAACGCACGCAAGGTGGCGAACAAGATTGAGTGCGAACGCGAGAAGGCGATAGCCTACCACGACACGGTAGAACCCAAGATGAAGGACATCCGTTACCAGATAGACAAACTGGAGCTTATCGTGGCCGACGAGCTGTGGACGCTGCCCAAATACCGCGAACTGCTGTTCATCAGATAACAAGAAGTTATCGTTCGCTGCGCTCACTTAGAAGTTAAAGAAGTTATCACTCGCTACGCTCGTTAGGAGTTATAGCCGAATGCTTTGCCAACTGCCTTACGTCTGCAAAGAAAGGTAATGGCTTTAACTTCTTAGCTCGCGAAGCGAGCGATAACTTCCATAACTTCTTTAACTTCTAAAAACAAGAAAAACTACGCCATACTTTAGCTGCGTAAATCGCTGGCGTGGGGCTGCTGTGAAGCCGTCCTGCGCCTTTTTCATGCCGTTCCGGCAGCAGTCGCGCAACGCATTGACTGCCAACGCGTTACAAAAGGCCGTCTTTTAGCGTGCAAAAGACGGCCTTTTGCATCGTAAAAGGTGGCCTTTTGCCTTCCCGTTTGCCGTCTTTTGAATTGAGAGTTGAGAATTGGGAATGGAGAATTATGATTACCTTTGAGGTTGCTTGTTAGCGAAGGTAATCATAATTCCCCATTCCCAATTCTCAACTCTCAATTCGATTATAAATCGACCGCAAGCAAACCGACAGGAATTTTTCAAAAAACAACGGTAAAATTACATATTGAAAGGAATATGAAAGATTTTGCTTACAAGCATCGCAAATCAGCACCCGTTTTACCACCAATCTGTCACCGAAAATCAAGTAACCACTAAAAAGATGTCATTTAACCGTTAAATAATTATTCAAAAAGAAACTTATTTTGTAATTTTGCAGACAAATTGACATAGATTTGATGGTTTTGAAACTTAATTGCAACTAAAGTATGGGAAAAGGATTGTATAATGCCGGATACGAACACGATGCGTGCGGCGTCGGGATGGTTGTCAACATCCACGGCAACAAGAGCCACGAACTGGTTGACAACGCGCTGAAAGTGCTCGAAAACATGCGCCACCGAGGCGCGGAAGGCGCCGACAACAAGACCGGCGACGGCGCGGGCATCATGTTGCAGATACCCCACGAGTTCATCCTGCTGCAAGGAATACCCGTGCCGGAGAAGGGAAAATACGGCACGGGGCTTGTGTTCCTGCCCAAGGACGCAGCCCGTCAGCAGGACATCCTCAGCGTCATGCTTGAGGAAATAGAGCGCGAGGGACTGTCGCTGATGCACCTTCGCAACGTGCCTACAAACCCCGAATGCCTTGGCGAGACGGCTCTCGCAAGCGAGCCTGACATAAAGCAGGTGTTCGTTACGGGCGTTACCGACGACCGTGTGCCGCAGTTCGAGCGCACGCTGTACCTCATCCGCAAGCGCATCGAACGCCGCGTGAAGGACAACGACTTCTACGTGTGCTCGCTGTCGTCGAAGAACATCGTGTACAAAGGCATGTTGTCGAGCCTCCAGCTGCGGCAATATTATCCCGACCTAACCAACAAATACTTCACCAGCGGACTGGCCCTGGTTCACTCGCGCTTCTCGACAAACACGTTCCCCACGTGGAGCCTGGCACAGCCTTTCCGCCTCCTGGCGCATAACGGCGAGATAAACACCATACGCGGAAACCGCGGATGGATGCAGGCGAGGGAAAGCGTGCTAAGCTCTGACACCCTCGGCGACATCAAGGAGCTGTCGCCCATCATACAGCCGGGCATGAGCGACTCGGCAAGTCTTGACAACGTGTTCGAGTTCTTCGTGATGTCGGGACTCTCGCTGCCCCACGCCATGGCGCTGATGGTGCCCGAGAGCTTCAACGACAAGAACCCCATATCGGAAGACCTGAAGGCGTTTTACGAGTACCACTCTATCCTTATGGAGCCTTGGGACGGCCCTGCCGCCCTGCTGTTCAGCGACGGACGGTATGCCGGAGGCATGCTCGACCGCAACGGTTTGCGCCCGGCGCGCTACACGATAACGAAGAACGACATGATGGTGGTGGCGAGCGAGGTCGGCGTTATGGACTTCGACCCGTCCCAAATAGCGGAGAAGGGACGCCTGCAACCGGGCAAAATCTTGCTCATCGACACCAAGGAAGGCAAGATTTACTATGACGGCGAGATTAAAGAACGCCTCGCCGCCGAGCATCCTTACCGCCAGTGGCTGGGCACCAACCCCACCCCGATGGGAAAAAAGAAAAGCGGGGGGAGGGGTT
>USHW01000086.1 GCA_900554545.1 uncultured Prevotella sp.
TGCGGTTATGGTGTTTTGCGGTTATGGTGTTTTGCGGTTATGGTGTTTTGCGGTTTTACGGTTATGCGGTTATTGAGTTTTATGGTTTACAGTTATTTATTAAACCGTAAAACCGTAAAACCGTAAGACCTCATAACCGTAAAACCTTATAACCGTAAGACCTCATAACCCTTATTTAATCACTATATTCACAATCTTCTTCGGCACGATGATGACCTTCACCACCTGCTTGTCGCCGATGTACTTAGCCGAGCGTTCGTCGGCGCGAACGGCGTCCTCTATGGTCTTGTTGTCGGCGTCGGCGGCGAACTGCATGGTGAAGCGTGCCTTGCCGTTGAACGACACGGTAAGCTGGACGGTCGATTCAACTAAGTATTTCTCGTCGTACACCGGCCACGGGGCGTCGCATACGGTACTTTCGTTGCCCAGCGCGTGCCACAGCTCTTCGGCGATGTGCGGCGCGAAGGGGGCTATGAGCTTCACAAGACAGGTCAGCACGCCGCGGTTGCGGCACTTCATCTGCGCCAGCTCGCCTGTGCATATCATGAACGCGGCCACCGACGTGTTGTAGCTGAAGGCCTCGATGTCCTGCGTTACCTTCTTGATGAGCTTGTGCAGGCTCTTCAGCTCGTCGGCCGTCGCCTCGCCGTCGGTAAGCTCTTTCATGCCGTCGCGGTCGTAGTAGAGCGCCCAGAACTTCTTTAGGAAGCGGTGGCAGCCGTCTATTCCGTTGGTGTCCCACGGCTTGCTCTGCTCCACCGGGCCGAGGAACATCTCGTACAGGCGCAGCGTGTCGGCGCCGTATTTCTCTACAATCATGTCGGGGTTGACGACGTTGTACATCGACTTCGACATCTTCTCGATGGCCCAGCCGCACACGTACTTGCCGTCTTCCATGATGAACTCGGCGTTCTCATACTCCGGCCGCCATGCCTTGAAGGCGTCGATGTCGAGCACGTCGCCGTGTACTATGTTCACGTCGACGTGTATCGGCGTTGTGTCATACTTGTCTTTAAGGCCGAAGGAGACGAATAGCCCCCCCTCAATCCCCCCGAGGGGGGATGACTGGTTGCCTTCGTCGCCATTCCGGCATCCCCCCTCGGGGGGATTGAGGGGGGGCTGTTGGTTCACGCGGTACACGAAGTTGCTTCGTCCCTGTATCATGCCTTGGTTTACGAGCTTCTTGTACGGCTCCTCCTCGCACGACACTCCGAGGTCGTGCAGAAACTTGTTCCAGAAGCGCGAGTAGATGAGGTGGCCCGTGGCGTGCTCCGTTCCGCCAACGTACAGGTCTACGCTGCGCCAGTACTGGTCGGCCTCGGGGCTTACAAGAGTCTTGTCGTTGGCCGGGTCCATATACCTTAAATAGTATGCCGACGAGCCTGCGAAGCCCGGCATGGTGTTCAGTTCGAGGGGGAACACGGTCTTGTTGTCAACCAGCGATTTGTCAACAACGCAGTTCTTCTCCGTGTCCCATGCCCACTTCTTTGCGTGTCCTAACGGCGGTTCGCCCGTCTCCGTAGGCTTGTACTGGTCTATTTCAGGCAGTTCCAGCGGCAGGCAGTCCTCCGGCAGCATGTACGGCTCGCCGTCCTTGTAGTACACTGGGAACGGCTCGCCCCAGTAACGCTGGCGCGAGAAGATGGCGTCGCGCAGGCGGTAGTTCACCTTCACGCGGCCGAGGTTGTGCTCCTTGACGTATTTCTTTGTAGCGGCAATGGCTTCCTTGACGCTTAATCCGTTTAATATCAATGGAGATTTGAGAGGTGAGAATTGAGAATTGTGATTACCTTCGTTACTTTGTTTGCCGTCGGAGTAATCATAATTTTCCATTCCCAATTTTCCATTCTCAATCAGTTCCTTGCGTGGCGAGTTGCAAACCGTGCCTTCCTTGGCGTCGAAGCTCTCCTCGCTGACGTCGCAGCCCTCGATGAGCGGACGAATTTCCAGTCCGAAATGCTTGGCGAAGGCGTAGTCGCGCGAGTCGTGTGCAGGCACTGCCATGATGGCTCCCGTGCCGTAACCGGCCAGCACATAGTCAGACACCCAGATTGGAATGTCCTCGCCCGTGAACGGATTGATGGCGTAGCTGCCCGTGAACACGCCGCTCACGGAGCGGTCGCTGATGCGTTCGCGCTCGGTGCGCTTCTTCGTCCGTTCCAAGTAAGCGTCCACCTCGGCTTTCTGCTCGGGCGTTGTCACCTGTTGAACAAGCTCGCTCTCCGGCGCAAGTACCATGAACGTTACGCCGAAAATGGTGTCGGCACGGGTGGTGAAGATGGTGAATTTGAGTGGAGAGTGAAGAGTGGAGAGTGAAGAATTGTCTTGCTCTGAAGGATTTGAATTCTTCGTTCTTCGTTCTTCGTTCTTCACTTCAAACTCAATCTCCGTTCCTTCCGAGCGTCCTATCCAGTTGCGCTGCGTCTCCTTGAGCGACTCCGTCCAGTCCACCGTGTCAAGTCCGTCGAGCAGTCTTTGTGCGTAAGCGCTGACGCGCAGGCACCACTGCATCATCTTCTTCTGCACAACGGGGTAGCCGCCGCGCACGCTCAGGCCGTCAACCACCTCGTCGTTGGCCAGCACCGTGCCCAGACCGGCGCACCAGTTAACCATCGTTTCGCCAAGGTAAGCTATGCGCCAGTTCATCAGCGTGTGCCTCTGTTGCTTCTCCGTCATGGCGTTCCACTCAGCGGCCGTCAGCCGCAGCTCTTCCGTGCAGGCCGCGTTCAAGCCCTCGGTGGCGTGGTCCGCGCGGTG
>USHW01000087.1 GCA_900554545.1 uncultured Prevotella sp.
TTCCAAAAGACGGCCTTTCGCAGTGCGAAAGGCGGCCTTTTGTAATACTATTGATTATCAGGCAGTTACGCGGAGGTCAGAGTTCGATGTCCTGTTTGAGGGGAAGGTCGGCCGAACTGCCGCCCACCGACACGGTGAACGTGCCCGGCTCGACTACGAACTGCTGCTGCATCACGTCGTAATAGGCGAAGGCTTCCTTGTCGAGCGTAAGCTCCACGCGCTTAGTTTCGCCCGGTTTCAACGATACTTTCTCGAAGTTTTTAAGTTCCTTCAACGGCCGTTTCACGAGCGACTGACGGTCGGAGACGTACACCTGGGCCGTTTCCTTGGCCTCCATCTTGCCGGTGTTCTTCACGTTGAAGGCCACTTTCACCTCGTTGTCGCCGGTCTTTTCAAGCGTCAGACCGGAGTACTCGAAGGTAGAGTAAGACAGTCCGAAGCCGAAGGGGAACAGCGGTTTTACGCCCTTCTTGTCGTAACCGCGGTATCCCATGAACACTCCCTCGCGGTATTCCACCGACCGAAGCTCGCGTCCCTGCATGTTCTCGTGGTAGTTTTCGTAAGAAGGGTTGTCCTCAAGTTTCTCCTCTATTGATATGGGCAGCTTGCCGCTGGGCGACAGTTTGCCGCGCAGTATCTCGGCGATGGCCTGTCCGCCCTCCTGTCCGGGATACCAAGCCATAAGCACTCCCTTAACCTTGTCAATCCAAGGCTTGAAGGCTATGCCGCCGCCAGCATTGACTACAACCACCATGTTGGGGTTGGCGTCGGCTATGCGGCCAATCATTTCCCTCTGGAACTGCGGCAGCTCGAAGGGGCGGTCGAAGCCTTCGCCCTCGATACTGCTGTTGAACCCGGCGCAGTAAACCACGTTGTCGGCCTTGCGTATGCCCTCAAACAGCTTCTTTTCGTTGAGCCGCTTCATGCTCACTTTTATGTTGGCTGACGATATGTTGTCAAAATACTCCACCACGATGTCGTTCCTCACGCCGGCTTTCACCTTCAACGCCAGCTCGCGGAACGAGTAGGCGTGGTTTCCCCAGTCGCCTGCCACGGTCTTGCCGTTCACCTTTATGCGGTAACCGTCGTCACCTCCGATGTATATTTTCAGCGTCTCGTCGGCCTTGGCAGTGTAGCATCCGCTCCACCGTACGGAGAAAGTGTCGGTGGGGAAGCCGTCCATCGGGCGGCCATACTGCCAGTCGAAGTCCACCTTCGGGTCAACCCTCAGCACGTCGGCGTCGCCCTTCAGCCCCTTGTTCTTGAAGTATTCGCCGAGGAAACCCTTTGTCTTCATTGTTGAGTCGGTGAACACCTGGTCGGCAATGTCTTCGTAGATAACGTCGTCTGTGAGCATGATGGTCTTCGGTTTCATCTTTGCCAACGCCTCGCTCACGGTCGTTTCGGTGAAGGGAACAACGTTTCCGCTGCCTCCGCCGGTAGTTATTACGGTGGCGTTAGGGCCTACCAAGGCCGTCGTTCCGCGCAGGGGGAGCACTCCGTCGTCGTTTTTCAGCATCACGATGCCCTCGCGGGCCAGTGCAAGGGAAGTCTCGCGCGATGCCGGATTGTCAAGAGGTATGCTCTCGTCCTTCTGCTTACGGTCGAAAATTCCGAAGGCCATGATGGTCTGGAGGATGTGGCGCACCTTCTCGTCAATCACCCTCTCATCCACCGTTCCTGCCTCGATGGCCGGGCGCAGTTTCTCGATGTTGAGGTTCTTTCCCTTCGGCATCTCCAAATCCATGCCGTTGTTGGCCGCCGCTATGGTTGAATATACCGACGTCCAGTCGGACATTATTATGCCGTTGAAGCCCCAACGGTTGCGCAGCACCTCCTTGTTGAGCCACGCATTCTCGGTCGAGTGCACGCCGTTAAGCAGGTTGTAGCTGTCCATCACCGCGCCAACGCTGCCCTTGGTGACGGCCTTTTGGAACGCAGGGAAATATATTTCAAAGAGCGTCCGCTCGTCTATTTCCGAGCTTACATGATGCCTGCTCCACTCCTGGTTGTTGCCTGCGAAGTGCTTGATGGTGGCCATCACGCCCTTGGACTGCACTCCCTTGATGTACGCTAAGGCGGCTTCGCCGGTGAGATAAGGGTCTTCGCCGAAGTACTCATAGTTCCTTCCGCACAGCGGCGAGCGGTAAATGTTCACGCCGGGGCCGAGCAGTATGCCCACGCCTCGTGCCCTCGCGTCATCGCCCAACGAGCTTCCGAGACGGAAGAGCAAGTCCCTGTTCCACGTGGCGGCACTCAACATCGACGCAGGATACAACGTACTGTGGGGCGCATGGTTGCGAAGTCCCACGGGACCGTCGGCCAACAGCACCGTAGAAATGCCTACTCTCGGTATCTCACGGAGCGAGAACGACGTTGCGCCCGACAAGTAGCTGACCTTCTCTTCGAGCGTCATCTTCTCCACGATGGACGCCGCACGCTTCTCAATCTCCGGTGTCACGGTCTGCGCCTTGGCAGCAACGGCGGGGGGTGTGAACGCCGCCGGGGCCTAAAAAAAATTGTATTT